>JBJKRV010000654.1:0-7931 GCA_046704465.1 Opitutaceae bacterium
GGCTCGTGGTCTCCGGTCTTAAGGCGCTGAAGGACGATCCCGTCGCAAAATGGTTCTCGGCCCAGGGAGATTCCATCCCTCCGGCAGAAGCCAAGTGAATCGCACCGACGGACCCATCGCAACGGAGCGGATCAACTGTTCTTAGGCAACCCCTTGATAATCAAGTGGCGCCCCCACGGGGAATCGAACCCCGGTTTGAGCCTTGAGAGGGCTCCGTCCTAGCCGCTAGACGATGAGGGCGCGGGATCGGGAAATCTTGGGGCACCCACCCCAATCTCAAGGAAAAAGTTCGTCCGATCGGAAGAAGCGGGCGATCTCCGCGGCGCCGTTCTCGGGGCTGTCGGAGGCGTGCGCCACGTTCACCGTCACGTCGGTCCCGAAGTCGCCGCGGATGGTTCCCTTTGCCGCCTTGCGGGAGTCCGTCGGACCGAGCAAATCCCGCACCCGCCGCACGATCTCCGTCCCGCCGAGCGCCATGAGAATCACCGGCGTCGACGCCATGAACTTCTCGAGTTCGGGATAGAACGGGCGGTCCGCGACGTGGGCGTAGTGCTCGCGCAGGAGCGCGGGGGCCAGGCGGGCCATCTTGCAGCCGAGGATTGTGAATCCCTCGCGTTCAAAGCGGTCCAGCACATTGCCGACATGGCGGCCCTGCATGCAGTCGGGTTTGAAGATGATCAGCGTTTTCTCCATGAGGGCCGCCACCATACCAGCCGGCGGATCCGAGGGAAGCTGGAAGTCCGACCCGGCAACCTTCTCGCCGCGGCGATCGTGGACTATTCCGCCGGAGCGGCGTAGACCGTCTCGACCTGCGGCAGGTTCGCCGCCGCCACTTCCACTGGATGCTCCCGCGCCGCAACGTCGAACGTCGCATAGACGATGCCCAGCAGATTGCTGGCGTTCACCACCGTGCTGTCGGGGCGGTCGTTGTTATACCCCTTCACCTGCCAGCCGCCGTCCACCCGCGCGATCACGCGGTGAACCACCTTCTTGCCAAACCGGTTGACGTACACGGCGATCATGCCGATCCGCAACCGGGCGGGGTCGATCTTCTTCATCACGATGACGGCGCCACTCCGAAAGAACGGCACCATCGACGTGCCCGATACGCGCACCACGCTAAAGTCAGGCCGGTGGCCGACCACCGCCGCCGCGTCAAGCAGCGCGGCGTCAAGCCGGGTCCCCGCCACCGCCTGCGGCGCCGCCGCCAGCACCGCCATGCCGGCGGCTGCCATCAGAATTCGGCGGAACTTCGGCGCGAGCATCATACTTGCAGTGTAGCGCCTACCAGTGGCTTTTCGTATTCGGCGCGACCCTCAATCGTGCAGGATTCCCACCCCAGACGCGCGCAGGGTGAACCTCCCGGTCGCACCAAGCCCAGTCCCCAGTTCACCGAAGGGAATTGCCCTAGCTTGCCCGGGGTGATTACCCCACGTCTATAGTACCGCGATGTGGAGCCGGCTGGTGCCCGCCAGGCGCCAGCCGGCGGGCACAGAGGTGCCGCCACCTCCGAATCAGGCGACTGATTGGCGCAATGCGCCCTCGAGTTCCGGAAACCGATAAGGGAACCCCGCCGCCAGCAGCCGCCCCGGAACGGCCCGAGTGCTGGCCAGCAGCGCCTCGTCCGCCATTTCTCCGACCAGCGCGCGCAATGCGGGCGCCGGCACCGGAATCAATGCCGGCCGATGCAGCACCCGCCCGTGTGTTTTCGCAAAATCGCGATTGCGCACGGGCTTCGGCGCCACCGCGTTCAACGCACCGTCAGGCAGCTTTCCGGCCAGGGCGTGGCGAATCACTTCCAACAGGTCGACAAGCGCGATCCAGCTGACCCATTGCTTTCCGCTGCCGAGCGGGCCGCCCACGCCGGCGCGAAACGCCGGCAACATGCGCGCCAGTGCGCCGCCCGGTCCCAGCACCAGACCCAGGCGCAAAATCACGGTCCGGATTCCCGCACAGTGTGCGATCTGGGCCTCGTCCTCCCACGCCCGGCAGGTCTCGGCCAGAAAGCCGCCTCCGGCGGGACTCGCGTCGGTCAACTCCTCCTCTCCGCGGTCGCCAAAAAAGCCGACCGCAGAGGCGCTGACAAAGATTCTCGGCCGGTGGTTCATCCGCGCCATCGTTGCCACCAGGGTGCGCGTACCCTCGATCCGGCTCCGCTGGATCTCGTCCTTGCGTGCCTCGGTCCACCGGCCCGCGGCGAGGTTGGCCCCGCCCAGGTTCACCACCGCCTCGGCGCCTTCCAGGCGGTCCCAATGCTCGACCTCGCCCGCCGACGGGTGCCAGGTGATCTCCTCGGCTGCCTCCGCCGGGCGGCGCACAAACCGGACCACCTCATCCCCTTCACCCGTCAGCCGGGGCACCAGCGCCCGTCCGATGAATCCCGATGCTCCGGCGACGGCCACCTTCATGCCTTCAGCATGACACGCCGGAGGCCGTTTCCAAGCCGCGACCGCGGGCGGCATGCCCCGCGTCAGCGGAAATCCCGAAGACCGCGGTATGCGGCCAACGCGGATGAGCGCGCCTCGTCGTGGTTGACGATTGGCAGCGGATAGCTGTCCCCGAGCCGGATTCCAGCGTCTGCCAGCACGCCAGGCGGGGCCTCCCACGGGGCATGAATCCATTCGGTCGGGAGCGCCGCCAACCCCGGTACCCAATGCCGCACATAATCGCCCGTCGGGTCGAATCGGCGCCCCTGTCGCACCGGATTGAAGATCCGGAAATACGGCGCGGCATCGGCGCCGCAGCCTGCACTCCACTGCCAGCCGAGGGTGTTGTTGGCCAGGTCCGCGTCCACCAGCGTGTCCCAAAACCAGGCTGCACCCCGGCGCCACGAGATCCGCAGGTCCTTCACAAGAAAAGACGCGACGATCATCCGGACCCGGTTGTGCATCCATCCGGTTTGCCAGAGCTGACGCATGCCGGCGTCGACGATCGGATAACCGGTGCGCCCGCGCTTCCAGGCGGCCAAGCCCGCTGGGTCGCGGCGCCACGCAAACCTCCGGAATTCGTTCCGCAGCGGTCGCTCCGGCGTGCGCGGGAAGTGATGCAGCAGATGGTAGGCGAATTCGCGCCAGCCAAGCTCCTTGAGAAACACCTGTGCCCCCGGTCCGTCGGGGAAAACCCCGCTCGTCCGGCCGCGCGCCGCCGCGGCCGCCCAGATCTGACGCGGCGTAATCTCCCCGAAATGCAGATGCGGCGAGAGGCCCGAAGTCGCCGCCAGGTCCGGCCGATCCCGTCCCGACGCATAATCATCGACGGTCCGGGCCATAAAACGCCGCAGGCGACGATGCGCCCCGTCCTCGCCCGGCTGCCATGTCGCCGCCAGGCCGGCATCCCATCGCGTCACCGGCAGCAGACCGAGATCCGCGAGCGCAAGCGACGGCGGCCAGCGCCGGGGCCCGGGCCACCTCCCCCCCCTGGTCCGGAGCGGCGGCGCCACCGTCATTTCGCGGCACCGGCGCCAAAACGGTGTGAACACCTGGAAGGGTCCTCCGGCCCGGTTGGTGATCGCCTCCGGCTCGAACAGCAGTCCGCTTCGGAAACGCCGCACCGCGAGGCCCTCGCGCTCGAGGACCGCCGCAATCTCGTCATCCTGCCGCGCGGCGGCGGGCTCGCGGCGATTATTCCAGGTCACCGCGGCCGCGCCGCATTCGCGCGCCAGCCGCAGGAGCTCGTTTCGGCTTTCGCCCCTCGCCAGCACCAGGCGGAGGCCGGCGCGCTGCAGCGCTTGCTCGAGCTGCACCAGCGAGTGGTGCAGCCACCAGCGGGAGGCGCCGCCGGGCGGCCAGGCGCCCTCGCCCGCGTCGTCCCGGATGTAGACGGGAACGACCGGCGAACCGCGCGCCAGCGCCGCCGCCAGTGCGGGATTGTCCCGCAGACGCAGATCGAGACGGAACCAGACCAGGGTGGACGCATCGCTCATGGACCCGCCGAGCGTGATGGACACCGGCAACGGCTGCAACGGCGACGGCGAGACAGGATTGCGTGCGCCGCGGGATCCGGGCGTGATGCTGGCGATGCAGAACCCGTCCTCCGCCGACCTGCCCGCGCCCCCGACCGGCGCGGAGGACGACGCGCGCCGCCGGACCGGCGGGCTGATCGCGGCCCTGGCGTGCTTCATCACCTGGGGCGTGGTTCCGATCTATTGGAAACAGATACCCGGCGTCTCCCCGAGCGAAATGGTGGCGCAGCGGCTTCTCTGGTCGCTGGTGGTGGTCAGCCTGCTGCTGACCCGGCAACGCGGCTGGAGCGGAATCCGCCGGCACTGGTCCGCCTCCACCCTCGGCTGGGCCGCGCTCTCGGGCGCCGCCATCGCCGTGAACTGGTGGCTCTTTCTCTGGGCGGTGAGCACCGACCGGGTGATTGACACCAGCCTCGGCTACTTCCTCATGCCGCTCTTCAACCTGGTGGTCGGCCTCCTGGTCTTTCGCGAACGGCTGCGGACGTGGCAATGGCTGTCCGTCACGCTCGCCGGCGCCGGCGTGACCATCGCGCTCGTGGGCCATGCCGGCACCCCCTGGCTCTCGCTGGCGCTCTGCGGCTCGTTCGGGCTTTACGGGGCCCTGCGCAAGAAATCCCGGCTCGACTCGCTGCCGGGTTTGTTCTTCGAGACCCTCACGCTCGTGCCCCTGGCGTTCGCCTGGATGATCTGGACGCAACACACGGGACGATCGGTCTTCGGCCTTCACCACCTGCATGCCTCGTTGTTTCTGATGGGCGGCGGCTTGGTCACCGCCTTTCCGCTGCTGTGGTTTTCGCGTGCGGCGCGCCGGCTTCCGCTCAGCACCGTGGGTTTTCTGCAGTACATTTCCCCCAGTCTCAGTTTCCTGGTCGGCGCGCTGCTGTATGACGAGCCGGTCAGCCACACCCGGCTGCTCGCCTTCGCCTGGGTGTGGGCCGCCCTCATCCTCTTCACCGCCGAGATGATCTGGCACCGGCGGCGCCACGGCGGTGCGGGAGATGTCCCCGTGCTCCCGCCGGAACTGCCGGACTGAGCCGCCCTCCGCCGTCAGATCGTCTTCCGGTAGAGATCCTCGTAGGCGGTCGCCGCCCGCTGCCAGCTGAAGTCCCGCGCCATGCCGCGCTGGATCACGGTCCGCATCCGTTCGGGGTCCTGAAAGAGCGCCAGCGCCCGCTGCAGCGCCTCGCGAAATTCATCGGCGGCGGGCGCAAAGACGATGCCCGTCCCCGCCGTGGGCAGGACGTCGATGTCGGCCACCGTGTCCACGAAGCCGCCGACGCGCGTCACGATTGGGATCGTGCCGTAAACCTGGCTGTACATCTGGTTGAGGCCGCAGGGCTCGAAATGCGAAGGCATGAGGAAGAAGTCCGCCCCCGCCTCGATCAGGTGGCTCATCTCCTCGTCGTGACGCGCGCTCAGCACGATCTTCTTCGGATGGGCCTTTCCGAGTTCCTGCAGCGCCGTCTCAAACCGCCGCTCGCCGGTGCCGAGGACGATCAGCCGGCAGTCCTGGTCGGTGAAGAAATCCTGCACGTCCAGCAGCAGGTCGAGCCCCTTCTGCTCGGTCAGCCGGCACACCATGCCGAAGATCGGGCCCTTGAAGGTCTCGTCCAGGCCGCACTTTTTCAACAGGTTCGCCCGGCAGAGCGGCTTGCCCGTGAGGTCGTGTGCGGCATAACGCGCCGGCAGCAGGCGGTCCCTGGCCGGATTCCAGACCCGGGTGTCGATGCCGTTGAGCAATCCCACCAAATCCTCGGCGCGCGTCGCCACCACCCCTTCCAGACCGCAGCCAAACTCCGGCGTCTGGATTTCCCGGGCATACTGCGGGCTCACCGTCGTGACCCGGTCCGAGAACAGGATCCCGCCCTTCATCAGGTTGATCTGACCGTAATACTCGAGGCCGTCGATCCCCAGCAGCTCATCCGGCAGGTTCGTCAATCCGAATGAGCGCATCGCAAAGACCCCCTGGAAGGCGATGTTGTGGATCGTGAACACCGTCTTCATCGCCAGGGCGAGCCCGCTGCGCCGCTCCTCGTAGCGGAGCAGCAGCGGCAGCAGCGCCGCCTGCCAGTCGTGCCCGTGAACGATGTCCGCGCGGATTTCCGCCATCCGCATCACCTCCACGACCGCCTTGCAGAAGAAGACGAAACGGGCGTCGTTGTCGTCGTAATCGCGCTCGCCGTTGCCGTAGGGCTGGCGCCGGTCGTAGAACTCCTCGCGCCCGATGAAATACACCGTCAACCCCCGTTTGACCGGCAGCACGCGCACGTCGCCCGGGTAGATCCGATCGCCCATTTCCACCCGCAGTCCCAGGCGCTGGTGGGCCCGGCTGAGATCGCGATGCTCCAGCGCGGTCCGGTAGCCGGGCACAAAGACCGATACATCGTGTCCGTTGTCCGCCAGCACGGACGACAAGGAACCCACCGCGTCAGCCAATCCGCCCGTCTTTACATAAGGGTAGAGTTCGCTCGCGGCATGGACTATCTTCATACCACGAGTTTACGTCACGGCCGGGATGCAGGCCAGTCGAAAGGATTGCCTTTCCTCGTGCGCCTGCTCCACATCACGCGTCCTTCTAGTTGGTTGCGGGACCATCACCCTATCATCACCCTTTCTCCATGAAGCTTCAGGAACGTCTGCTGGCCCTGCTCGGCAGCGCGGATTACGCGCCGCTCGACGAGGCCGGCATTGCCCGGGCTCTCGGGCTGCCGCGCAAGGAGCGCCGGTCGCTCGCCTTCGAGGTGCGTCGCCTCCTCGCCGCCGGCCGGATTGTGCGTATCAAACAGGACCGGCTGTGCGTTCCGCGCGACGCCGATCTGGTCACCGGCCGGATCTCTTTCCGCCAGGGAGGCTCCGCCTACCTCGTGCCGGATCGTCCGGCCGGGACGCCGGAGCCGGCCGACATTCAGATCGCAGCCGAGGACACCGGGGTCGCCATGCACGGCGACCAGGTCGTGGTGCGCCTGGGTGACGAGGTCACCCGGCCCCGCGGCAACCGGCCCGGCGGTGAACCAATGGGGCGCGTCATCCGCATCCTGACCCGGGCGCGCGAGACCCTCACCGGCAACCTGCAGCGCACGAAGCTGTTTTACTACGTGGTCCCGGACGACCCGCGCTTCATTCACGACATCTACGTCCCGGATCCGGCCAAGGGCGCGCTCCGCCCGGTGCCGGCCGTTGGCGACAAGGTCGTCGTCAAGCTGCGCGAATGGACCCAGCGCCACGTGAATCCCGAAGGCGTCGTGATCGACCGCCTCGGCCGCACCCACGAGCCCCGCGCCGAGCTGGCTGCGATCTTCCACAAGTACAATCTCTCCACCGACTTTCCCGACGACGTGACGCGCGAAGCCGCCGCCCTCCCCGGCCGGGTCGGCCCGGGAGACCTCGCCGGCCGCCGCGACTTCCGGCGGATCCCGACCTTCACGATCGATCCCGACGACGCCAAGGATTTCGACGATGCGCTCTCGATTGAGGACCTGCCCGGCGGCGAGGTGCGGGTCGGCGTCCACATCGCCGACGTCAGCGCCTACGTGCGTCCCGGCAATGCGCTCGATCGCGAGGCGCAGCGGCGCGGCAACTCCACCTATCTCGTCGGCACCGTCATTCCGATGCTGCCGGAGAAGCTGTCCAACGGCCTGTGCAGCCTGGTCGAGGGCGAGGAGCGCCAGACGAAGGCCGAGCTCCTCACCTTCCGCCGCGGACGGCTGGCGGGCGCCGACTTTGCGGACACGGTCATCCGCAGCCGCAAGCGCCTCACCTACCACCAGGCCTACGCCCTGCTCAAGGAGGACAACCTGGAGAAGATCCGGCACCTGCCCGCGCCGCCGGCGCACCAGACGGGGGCCACGGGCCGTCCGCTGGCCGCCCTCCCGCGCGCCGAATTGGCCGAGTTGCAGGGCTGGGTCCGCCGGCTCTGGGACCTCGCCTCCCGGCTCCGCCGCGAGCGGATGCGACAGGGCAGCCTCGACCT
>JBJKRV010000655.1:0-8457 GCA_046704465.1 Opitutaceae bacterium
AGCCCGCTCGGCCCCGCCACGGCGGCGGGGTCGGAAATCGGGCTCCACCCAAGACCATTGATGGAAACTGACCCATCACCCAACAATCGCTGAAATTGCGCCGCCCTTCCCTGCGTCTCAAGATCTCCGGCGATGCCGCCCGGTCGATCGTGCGCCCCTGGGGCAACGCTCCCCGCACCGACGCCGCGCCCTCTCATCCGATGAAATCCCGCCCTCCGGCCATCCTCCAGGCTCTGTTTTCCATTGCGTTGGTCTCTGCTTCCCCGCTCGCGCCGGCGCTCCGCGCCTCCGGTGCACCCGACCCGCTCGTGGCCCGGCCCGATGTCGCTGCACCCGTGACGGTGAAGAGCGAGGACGGCCACTACGTTCTGGCCAACGGCATCGTGACCGCCCGCATCGACCAGCGCACGGGCGACCTGGATTCGCTGATTTACCACGGCATCGACCTGATGGGGCACGACCAGGGTCGGGCTGGCTACTGGGAGCAGGATCCCTCCCGGGCGGCCGTTGTCGGCGGCCTGACGCACTCCGTCACGATCGACCCGGCCACCAACGGCGGCGAGAGGGCCGAGATCTCGATCAAGGGTGACACCAAGGGAGACCCCGCGGCGGGGCTGACGCCCGGCTCCCCGGGCGGCCGCCCCGGCGGCATGATCAACTGCAACCTGGAGATCCGTTATTCTCTGGGCCGGGGCGAGAGCGGCCTCTACGTCTACGCGATCTTCTCCCACCCCGCCTCCTACGGCCCGCTCAACGTGCCCGAGAGCCGCTACATCACGAAACTCAACCAGATCTTCGACTGGATCTCGGTGGACTAGGACGGGAACATGCTCGAATGCGCCCCGCGCGACTGGGGCACCGGCGTGGTGGTCCACGCCAAGGAACAGCGGATCATGAGCCAGGGCGTGTACAAGAACTCGGTCGAGCACAAGTACAGCTACACCGCCGTGCAGTACAAGACGCCGGCCTACGGCTGGTCGAGCACCAGCCGGCACATCGGCATCTGGTTCATCAACCCGAGCATCGAGTATCTCAGCGGCGGCGCGACCAAGCAGGAACTCGACTGCCATTATGGCGACACCGACAACCCCGACCCCATCATCCTCGATTACTGGCGCGGCACCCACTACAACGGCGGGGCCTGGTGCGACGTCGCCGCCGGCGAAGAATGGGACAAGGTGATCGGTCCCATCTTCATTTACGTCAACTCCCTCGCCCGCTACCAGACCCCGACGCCGGCCGCCCTGGCCACGCTGGCGGCGACGGCCGGGAACCCGACCGTGCCCGAAGCCTGGACTGCCAACGCGACGGCGCTGTTCGATGATGCCCTGGCGCAGGCAAAGAAACAGAAGGCCGAGTGGCCGTACCCGTGGGTCAACGGCGTGGACTATCCCCTCCGGGACCAGCGCGGCACCGTCACCGGCCGGCTCGTGCTCATGGATCCACAAGCGGCCACGACCCGCCTGCCCCACCTGACCGTCGGGCTGGCCTGGCCCGATGCCACCGCCGAGCCGCCGGGAGCGCCCATCGTGTTCACCACGGAGTCGAAACCGCCGCGGCGGTTTGGCGGCTTCGGCGAATTCCGCCGCACCCGTCGCCCCACTCCCGCCGAACGCGCCGCCTTCCGCGCCCCCATTGAACGCTGGTTCCGGGAGCACCCCGCGCCGCCGATGGACTGGGAACACGACGCGAAGCACTACCAGTTCTGGACCGACGGCAGCCCGGACGGCCGGTTCACGCTCCCCAACGTGCGGCCGGGCACGTACGAGCTGCACGCTTTCGCCGATGGCGTCCTGGGCGTCTATGCCAAGAAGAACATCGTCGTCCGCGCCGGCGAAACCGTGGACCTCGGGCGCCTCGACTGGAAGCCGCTGCGCTACGGCCGGCAGGTCTGGCAGATCGGTTACCCGGATCGCACCGGCGACAAGTTTTTCAAGGGCGACGGTGCCGATTATTGGCTCTGGGGCTGGTGCCTCCGGTACCCGCTGCTTTTCCCGCACGACATCACCTACACGATCGGCCAGAGCGACTACCACAAGGACTGGTTCTTCGAGGAAGTGCCGCACGGCGAATCGCTCGCCTGGCTGAACCCGGCGGCGAAGGATCCCGCCAACCAGCGGTTCGGCTGGGTCAAGGCCGAGTCGCTCGCCGATTATCCGCAGACCGACCATACCGGCCCCTGGCGGATCTATGGCCACGGCCGGGCGACCACCTGGACGATCCGGTTCCGGATGGACGACGCACCGCACGGACTCGCGGCCCTGCGGGTGGCGCTGGCCGGAGCCAACGCCTACGAACTCGCCGTCAGCGTCAACGGCCGGAGCGTCGGCGCCATTTATCCGAAGCGGACGGACGCCATCCGCTACAACACCAACAAGAGTGTCTGGTACCAGTACGTGCTCGAGTTCGACGCCGGCCGGCTGAAGAACGGCTGGAACGACCTGCAACTGACGGTGCCCGCCGGTGACCTCACCAGCGGCGTGGTGTACGATTACCTGCGGCTTGAGCTCAACGAACACGAGAAGTTCGACGGCCAGCCGGTTTCTCCGCCGAGGACTTGAGGCGGCTGTCGTTGCATCCGCCGCGGCAGGCTTGGCATGACTCGACGAGCGCGGCTACCTGACCGTCCCCAGGGAACTCCGAGCATAGCCCCCGTTTCCGTAGGCGCGTGCCTTGCTTGCCGGGGCGAAGCGCTTGGGCGAAGACCGGGCGCGCCCTTATGGACGTCGGCCGTCACGTTCCCATCGGGCGCAGACGAGTTGCGCCCCTACTCCCAGGCCATCCGAAACGTTCCTCTCGTCGAGGCGTGCCGCGCCAGCCGAGCCGCCTTGTCCGCCACAAGAAAGAGCAGGCAAGATGCCCGCGCTTCGATTCATGGACGAAAGCGGCATGACATCCGTGAGATCGCACGTCAAAGTGCCGCCATGACCCCCTCCCTGAAATGCGTCTGTGCGGCTCGAATTCCCCGGATCGCTCCACTACTCTGTCTGGTCGGCCTCCTACCCGCTGCCGCACGGGCGGCCGACGCCACCCCAGCCATGAAACCCGGCGAGCAGGTACAATCCATCCAGCAGCGCGAGACTCCGGCCCAGCGCGATGCGCGCATGGCCTGGTGGCGGGCCGCGCGTTTCGGCATGTTCATCCACTGGGGCCTCTACGCGGAGCCGGCCGGCGTCTGGGACGGTCGCGACGTCCCCGGGATCGGCGAGTGGATCATGCACAACGCCAAGATTCCGGTGGCGCAGTACAAGCAACTCGCCGCGACCTTCGATCCGACCAGGTTCGACGCGGACGCCTGGGTGCGGATCGCGAAGGAAGCAGGGATGAAGTACATCGTCATCACGGCCAAGCACCACGACGGCTTCGCCATGTTCCGGTCGGCGGCCAATCCGTTCAACATCGTCGACGCGACGCCGTTCCATGCGGATCCCCTCAGGCAGCTGGCGGCCGCATGCAAGAAGTACGGCATCGAGCTCGGCTTCTATTACTCCCAGGATCAGGACTGGACCGCGCCCGGCGGAGCGTCCCTGTTCGGCGGCCACTGGGACAAGGCGCAGGACGGCTGCTTCGCGGAGTATCTTGAGGACAAGGCGATCCCGCAGATCAAGGAACTGCTGGCCGACTACCGCCCCTTTCCCGCGATTCTCTGGTTCGACACGCCGACCAAGGACATGACCCCGCGGCTGGCCGGCAAGATCGTCGCCGTGCTCAACCAGCATCCCCACCTGATCTGGAACAACCGGCTCGGCGGAGGTTATCGCGGCGACTTCGGCACCCCCGAGCAGCACATCCCCGGGCGCACCGGCGCCGGCGGGGACTGGGAAACCTGCATGACGATCAACGACACCTGGGGGTACAAGCGGCACGACCACGATTTCAAGTCGACCGCCACGCTCCTGCGCAACCTGATCGACATCGCCAGCAAGGGCGGCAACTACCTGCTCAACGTCGGACCCGACGCCACCGGTACGATCCCGGGGCCGGAAGTCGACCGCCTCCTTGCGATCGGCCGATGGCTCAAGGTCAACGGCGAGGCGATCTACGGCACCGGTCGCACGCCCTTTGGGGCTGAGCTCGGCTCCTACGACCAGGCGATGAAGGACTCCCACGGCGACCCGCTGTTTGTGCCCTCGTGGGCGTGGCGCTGCACCGCCAAGCCCGGGAAGCTCTTCCTGATCTTTTTCGAATGGCCCCGCACCTTCATGCTCCCGCCGTTCAAAGGTCGGATCAGCGGCGCCCACCTGCTGGCCGACCCATCGCGCCAGGTGGACGTTCAGGAACAGGGTGGCAGGGTGACGCTGACCCTCCCTCCGTCCGCTCCCGATCCGGTCGCCAGCGTGGTGGTGCTCGACACGGCAAAGTGACAACCCTCAAAGGCGGCGCGTCACGACGGCTTCGTCGGCGGGCAAAAGTCCGGGTTCTTCTCCTCCGCTCGCGAGCGGATCTGCCGCCGCCGGCCGGGGCGGCCGCCGACTGAGCCCGCTTCAGGAATTGATTCCCGGAGCAACCCATGCTCCTCTGCAGCGGCGCCCGCCCGGCTTCCGATTTGTCGTTCGTCGCCGAGGCCCGTGCGACCCCCCATCGCAAAGATGCCAAGTCAGCCCGAGCAGTCACGGCGCCGGATCGGATACGATGCCCTCTGGACTGTGGCCGCGTTTTTCGCGGTGGCCTGGGTCTACTGGTGGACCGCAACGCAGGGGCTGAACCACTTTGGCAGTCCGGGAGGCAACATGCATCTCCTGGATCTCCAGGTGGAGGCCTTCCAAGCCGGCCAGCTCGCCCTCAAGGTCAAACCGGCGCCCGCCCTCGTGGCCGCCCGCGATCCGTACGATCCGGCGCAGAACCGAGCCACCCGCCTCCTCGATGCGAGTTACTACCACGGGAAGTACTACACCTATTTTGGTCCCGCGCCGCTGGTGCTCTGGCTCTGGCCCTGGTATGCCATCGTCGGGCGTCACGCTCCGGCCGACCTCACCGCCCTGGTCTTTGGCCTTGGCGCCTTCCTGTTTCAAACGCTGACCCTCGCGTTCTGCCGTCGGCGTTGGTTTCCGAATTGCCCGGCCTGGGGGGCAGGTCTGCTGGTGCTCGCGGTGGGCCTGATGAATTTCGTCCAGCCGCTGGTGCGGGCACATTCCACCTTTCAGATCCCTGTGCTCTCGGAGCTTTGCTTTGCCAGCGCCTGTGCCTATTTCGTGGCGCGGGCGCTGGCGGACCAGCGCCGGGGCCTGCCTTTCTGGGCGGCGGCTTCACTCTGCTTCGGACTGGCCGCCGGCAGCCGGGCGAACTTCCTGCCGGCAGGAATTGTCCTGCTGGCCGCCTTCGCCTGGTCCCGCCGGCGCTCCGACCCGCCGCCAAAGAATCCGTGGCCGTGGGCGGCGGCCCTCGCCCCGGCGGCAGCGTGTCTGGCAGCCCTGGGCGTCTACAACTTCCTTCGCTTCGGCAATCCCTTCGACTTCGGCAGCAGCTACACGCTGGTGGAGGGGGACTGGCGCCATCGGGCGGCCTTCTCGGCCCACTACTTTCTCACGAATCTCTACTACTACTTCGTCTCGTGGCCGCGCCTGTCCCACTTCTTTCCCTATTACCTGGAGTCGGCCCCGCTCCCGTCGTTTCACGCCCACGATTACCTCGTCTACGTCGATCGCATGGCGGGACTCATTCCCGTCTATCCGTTCGCCCTCCTCTCGGTCTTCTCCCTCCGGGAGGCATTGCGTCCGCCGCCTCGGCCGGGGTTCCGTCCCTTCACCCTGGTCCTGGGCGGACTCGGCGTCGCCGTCACGATCCCGATCCTGTTCTTCGTCGGATCGTCCCTGCGCTACCAGGCGGAATTCATGTTCCCGCTGCTGACCCTGGCCGGCGTGGGCGTCCTCGCCCTCGCGGATCGGATGGCGGTCCGCTGGCGACGCTCCGCGATCGCCGTCGTGGCTGTCCTTGCCGGCTGGACCGCCGCCGCCAATTTCCTGATCGCCTGCACGACCTACGGAAACCTCAAGACCATCGACCCATCCGGCTTCCGGCGCATCCGTTCCGTCTGCGAGCGGGTCGTCTATCCCGTGGAACGGGCGCTGGGCTGGCAGCCGCGCATTCCCCGCGTCACCCTCAAATTTCCAACCGCGGCAACCGGCCGCGTGGAGCCCTTGTGGGTGGGCGGCACGGTTCCGACCGCGGATTTCCTCTACGTCTACTACGCCACCCCGGAGACCATCCAGTTCGGCTTCGAATCGATGGGACGCGGCGGACCGGTGACCGGTCAGATCCCGATCGACTATGACCGGACCCACAATCTCGAGATCGTCGCCGGCCCCTTCCTGCCCCCCGCCGGTCACCCCTTTTACCGCGACTCGGGCCTGGGTACCGGCCGGCCGGCCGACCGGCTGCTGCGCATCGTCCTCGACGGCAAGGTCGTGATGGACGCAGTGGTGCCGTTTCACGACGAGCGCGACACCGATGCCTGGGGACACAGCGACGAAGATCAGGCGTTCGGCCGCCGCTTCACCGGATCCGAATTCTCGGTCGCGTGGGTGCCATTTCGGCCGCCAATGATCGCCGACCTGTTCGACCCGAACGACTATGGCGCCTTGGTCCTCACCGTCACCTGGCGGGACCTGAACCAGGTTCGGCTGGAACCACTGGTCGCGATCGGCGGGAAGAACCTGGGCCAGACCGTGCTCGTCCGCTTCGAGGGCGGGGATCGGATCCGGCTGGGGGTCGAGGAGAGTAACAGCAAGGTGGTCATGGGACGTACGGTGGCGGTCGATCCCGGATCCGCGGCCCGCATCATCGTCAATTTGCCCGCCCTGTATCCGGGCGCGGACTGGTGGCGGAAGCCGGCCCTCCGCCCGGTTCCGGAATTCGGAACGATTTCGGTGGATGGTCACGAGCTCCTTCGTGCCGCGTTGCCAAATCTGCGAGTCGGACCGCGCGCAATTGCACTCGGATCAAACCCGATGCAGATCGCCGGGGTGCGCGAGCATTTCTCCGGCATCATCCGTCTGGTCGGAAGACGCTGGGCCGCGGGGTCCGCGGCCAACGCCCGATGAGGCCTGGAACCGCACCCCTTAGCCCAATCGCCCAGTCCGGGCTACCGGTCTGGGCGGCGGGGGGACCGAGGCAGCGCGGGCGTGCAGGTTCCGCGCCTTCACCGGCGGACGGAGGCGGCGCGTCCCGTCAAGGCGCGGGTCGGGCGGCGACGAATCCAGCCAGGCGCCCGGCGTCAGCACCGTGCGCCGCACCGCCGGCAGGCCGCGATCGTTGTTGAGCAGCTTCTCAATCACCATCCGCGCGGCGATCGAGCCGATCGTGAATGGATTCTGGAAGATCCCGCCCACCTCGCCGCCGCGAACGGCGTTGAGGTTGAACAGATGCACGTTGCCGCCCGGGCGCAAATCGTGGTTCCGGCACCACGACAGCACCTTCTGTTCAAACACCCGCGACGTGACGATCGCCACCGGCCGATGCCGTCGAAACCATCGCGCGAATGTCGCCTCGTCCCAGTTGGCGAAGAGCAACGGCGGCAGCGCCCGGAAACCGGCGCCGCTTTTCTGCGCCCCCCAGTAGGCCGACGAGTAGGCGTACTCGGTGCGTTCGTTCGCGTTGGGGGTCAGGATCAGCCCGACCCGGGCGAATCTCCGCCTCCGGCATTCCTGCATCACGCGCTGCATGCCGTGGTAATGGTCGTGCACGACGCGGTCGAGTTCCGGCTCCATCAGGGTGTAGCCGATGGTCACCGTGCAGTACTGCGCCCAGTCGATCGCCACCGTTCCGTGCGCCTCGGGAAACGGCCCCACCACGACCGCGTGAATGTTGCGCGCCAGCAGCACCTGGTTGACGCGGGAATCGGTCATTTCCCCCCGGCCCACCGTGAAGACGTCCACCCGGTACCCTTGCTGCCCGGCGGCGGCGCGCAGTCCCGGCACGTAGTCGAGCGGCGGCACGGGCAGCGGATCGGCGTGGCGCAGGAAGGCGATCGTGGACTGGCCGACCGGGGGATGCCGCGCCCGCCGCAAGGCAATCAGCGCGGAAACCATCGGGTGCGGGCAGTATCCCATCTTCTCGGCGATGCGCTGGATCCTCTGCCGCGTGGACCAGGGCAGGCGGCGGTCATTGCGCAGGGCCAGCGATACCGTCGTCTGGTGCACGCCCGCATAGTTCGCGACATCCAGCATCGTCGGCTGCGGACAGCGGGAAGCCCTGGCGCGATTCATTGATAAGAATAAACCACCATTTGCCCGTCGGCAAGGGACAGCCATTTTTCCGGCGTTCCCCGTCCCCCCAAGACGCCGGATAACGCATTCCGCGCATCGTCCTCCAAATTGGCCGCCTCGCACTAACGACGCCCGCCCGTCCCCGTCGACGCCTCGCCCCGCGGCGCAGGCCATGGGTGCGGTCGCGCAGGTCGAAACGGCGCGCCGATTTGGCTGACGCATGGGCGTCTCCCAAGCCCACCCACCCAAAGTC
>JBJKRV010000656.1:0-4460 GCA_046704465.1 Opitutaceae bacterium
GGCTCCGGTCACCAGCACTTCGCCGACGGTGCTCTTGACGAGGAAGGCGTAGGGAAAGAACCACCACCAACCGGTGTTGCTGTAGTGGCCGAGCAGGAAGGCGCCGCGTTCGGCGCCTTGGTAGCGGACATGCGCGAAGCCGTGGATGTACGCCTCCGGCAGGATCCGCAGCTTGAAGCCCTCGGCGATGATGCTGCTGAGAAAGCCCGGCTCCGCCAGCAGGACGCGCGTGGGCAGGTAGAATTCCACTCCCGGAGGCAGGCCCGCGGCGAACGCGGTGTAGCGCCAGCCGAAGAACGTCCAGATGATCGCCCAGGTGGCCACGGCGTTCACTGCAAACAGCGCGGCCAGCACCCCCAGCTTGCCGCGGCGCGATGCGATCGCCCGGCCATGGGCGCCGCGGCGCCCCGGGGCAAGGGTCAGCGGTTCCGGCGCCAGGACCAACCAGGCGATCAACAGGAGATAGATCGGCAGCAGCAGCACGGCGGAGAATTTGGCCACGAAGGCCAGGCCGCTGGCGGCGCAGCTCAAAAGCACGGTGGTCCACGTCAGCTTCCGGCTGGCCCGCCACCAGGCGCCGGTGGCGGCCACGAGCCAGAAGGCGGCGCACATGTCCGACGTTGCGAGCGGGCCTTGGGCCAGCGCGGTGGGCGACACCACGTAGAGCGCCAGGCTGAGGAGACCGCCAGCGTCGCCCCACAGGCGGCGCGACCAGCAGAAAACCAGCAGCGCGGTGCCTACGGTCCAGAGCGCCATGAACGCCCGCGAGCAGAAGACCATGTAGTCGGCGCTGTTGCCGGAGTTGATAAGAAAATCGTTGCTGATCTCCCATTGCTGGGACACCTGCCAGAGCGCCCGATGGTCCGCCGGATTGAGGTGCGGATGCAGCAGGAGCAGCGGCAGGCCTGCCCAGCGTTGGGGCAGATTCCCGTTCTCCGGCTGGAGGCGGTAGTCATCAAACCGCCAGTAGGCGTAGCCGCTGGTCATGTGTACCGGCTCGTCGTTGGTGACCCCGGTCCCGATCAGCGCGCTCACGCCCCACCACCAGTGCAGGGCGAGGAGCGTGGTGACAATGGCCGTGAGCAGGACCGGGTGAAGCGACGGTCGCGGGCGGGCCGGGGAGGACGGGAGCGGTGCGGCGGAGGACATGCGAAAGCGGACGTGGAAAATCAGGGCAGGATGCGCGCCGCGGCGATGCGTTTGCCATCCGGTGCGAAAAGGAGGGCGAGGACCTTTTTCGCGGGCGGCAGCGGTCTGTGAAAATCCACCCCGAGGCGGATGATGCCGGACGGGAGGTTGCCGGGCCAGGTCAAGTGATCGGTGGCACCGCTGGGCTTCCCGTCCTCGTGCAACGGCGTGACGTCAAGCGACGCGTCCGCCGCCGTCAGCGTCAATAGATGCTTCCGGGCATCCTCGCCGATCGCCCACAATTCGATTCGGGCGACCGGCGCAACCGGCGCCGCCAGCACCAGTTCCAGCCGGTGTCCATCCGGCGCGCCCGGCAGCGGCGCAACTGATCCCGTCGAGAGCGGGGCGATCTCGTGACCCAGGGGCACCCAGAAGGCGTAGCCGTCGACGGAGAAAGCGGGATGAAACTCGTGCGCGAGGTAGTTGCCCAGCGGCCCGCGGACCCGGAATCCGTTCTGGACCAGGAAGCGCAACAGATCGAGCTGCACGATCAGGGCGGGGCGCGGGTCGGCCCGAAGCCGGTCGATGATCGCCTGCTGCTGCGCCGCGGAGAGCGATTCGAACCACTGCGTGGCGTCGGCCAGTGTCGGCGTCGGCAGGCCGGTCCAGAGATTGAAGCTGTAGAGACCGGAGAGGCTGAACAGCATGTCGGCGTGCGCGCGCGCATTCTGGGCCATGATGCGCAGGGCGAACACGGTGTCGTCCGGGATGACGATCTTCTCCGCACCCGGAAGGCCGAGGGCCTCGCCAAAATGGCGGTTTGCGAGGCCGACCCGCAGGAGCTTGGCGCCCATGACTCCGGCGATGCCGAAGCCGGCCACCGAGGCGACCACGGCCACCCGTCGGCACCACACCCATGGGGGCAGCGCGAGCCAGGCGTCCCGGACCGCCAGAATCAGGAGGGGCACCCAAAGGAACGTGCCCCAATTCAGCTGGCTGCCGGCGACCGGATAGGCGTGGAGAAACTGCAGCACAAGCACGATTGCCAGCCACTGGCGCACCCGGGCGTCGGCAAGTCCTTCGGCATCCCGCCGGAGGGGCAGCGCGCACAGGGCGGCCAGACCGACACCGTACGTCATGGCGAACGCCGGCTCGCTGACGTTCACCCATTGGAGGGCGGAAAGCACCAAGACCCCGAAGGCCAGCAGCCGCACCGCCGCCACGAGCAGATCGATCATCAGCGAGCGCGGCCACCGCCACGCCGCAAGCACCACCGCCAGCCCGGCCACGGATGTCGCCAGCGTGCCGGTCCGCCAGATGAACGCGAAGTGGTAAACGACCGGCTGACGCAACGGGCCGAGCACCACGCCGTCGAGGAGGCCGAGCCAGGAGGAGCCGCGGGCGAGCGACACGACGACCGTCAGGATCGTGACCCCGGCGGCTCCCGCGATCGCGGCGGCGGCCACGCGCCAGCCGGCGGCCGGCTTCGGGTTGAACTGCAGCACCACCAGCACGCCGAGCGACCCGAGCAGGAAGACGATGGCGTACTCCCGGACCCAGACCTGATTCAGCATCGCATGCATCAGCGCCCAGGGCCTGAGGGCGAGACAGGCCGCCAGACCCCAGGCGCCGATCCGGCGGATCCGGGAATCGCGCGCCGACACGACCAGCCAGGTGCCGGCGGAGGCAAACATGAAGACACCCACGTTGATCTTGGTCAGCGCCATCGCCGCCGCCACTGCGCCGATCGCGGCGGCCGCCGCCGGTTTTTCCGCCGGGTCGGCTACAACCCCGATCCACGCGGCCACCGCCACGAGCAGTCCGATCAGGCCGCCGGGATGCGTGGGTTCGTGGATCATGATCCACAGGAACGTGAAGACCGCGCCGTAGGTGAACGCGGCGGCCCCCGCCGAGCGTGAATGCCGTTTGACCGCGAGCGCGGCAAACAGCGCGGTGACGCTCCACAGCACCAGCGTCAGCCAGCGGCCGTTGGTATTCGTCCAGGCGAAGCCCAATACGCGATGGAGCGCATCGTAGGCCGCGAAGAAGAACGGCCCGTACTGGGAGAAGACGCGGTCGTAAAGCGCCCCGTGCTGGGCGTAGTGGCGCAGGGACAGCAGCACGTAGCCCTCGTCATCGTACCCCATGAAGACGGTGAACAGCAGCCAGTAGCCGGCCGCCGCGAACAGGCCGACCAACGCCGCCAGTCCGGACCAGACGAGGCCCCGTTTAATCAAATCCGACCCTCCGCCGGACGATGAAATTGGGGCGCTGCTTCACCTCGTCATAGATGCGGCCCAGGTATTCGCCAAGGAGTCCGATGCCGATGAGCTGCACGCCGCCCAGGAACAGCAGCAGTGTGACCAGCGTGGTGAAGCCCGTCTGCGCCACCTCGATGCCGAGCAGACGCTTGCAGATGAAGAAGAGGCCGACGGCGAAACCCAGACCGGCGATGAACAGGCCCGCGTAGGTGAGCAGGCGCAGCGGCAGGTAGGAAAAGCTGAACAGGCCGTCGAGCGCGTAGCGCACCAGGCGCCCGAAGGTCTGCTGCGGCTGGCCGGCCACGCGCTCCTGCCGGTCGTACGGCACGTCGGCGCGGGGAAACCCGACCCAGGCGCGCAGGCCGGGGAAGAATCGGTGTCGCTCCGGCAACCGGACGAATGCCTCGACCGCGGGCCGGCCGAGCAGCCCGAACGTCCCGGAATCCGGCTCGATGGGATAGTCGCTGACGGCGCCGAACATCAGGTGAAACAGGTCGAAGGCCAGCCGCCGCAACCCGCGCTCGCTGCGCGTGCGCCGGACCGCCCGCACGACCTCGCTGCCGGCCTGCCAGGCGGCCACGAGCTGCGGAATGAGTTCGGGCGGATCCTGCAGGTCCGCGTCCATCGTCACCACCGCGTCGGCGTCCGCCGCGGCGGCGAGTCCGGCGGCCAGCGCACCCTGGAAGCCGAAGTTGCGGGAGAGCTCCACGACTTTGAAACGGGGATCGCGCTCGTGCTGCGCGGCGGCGACCGCGCCGGAGCCGTCGCGGCTGCCGTCGTTCACGAGGATGGCCGACCAGCTGCAGTCGGCGTGACCGTCGAACAGCGCGGTGAGGCGGCGAAAGAGCTCGGGAAGCACGGCCTCCTCGTTGTACACCGGGATCACGACGGCGATGGCGGGCGGTTTCACGCGATGGGCGGATTGTGGGGTGGGTGCCGGCGAAAATCAATCGCGCCGGTCCGGGGTGGCCGGCGGCCAGGAGTAGAGCGTCCAGAAGCCGAAATCATTGCGACGCTTGTCGGGCGGCCCGACGTGCTGGGCGATTCCCCAGGTCGGCTGCCCGCGGGGCA
>JBJKRV010000657.1:0-2934 GCA_046704465.1 Opitutaceae bacterium
GTGCAGGGCCTGTGTGCGCGCGGCGGTTTCGTCGTCGACCTGGCCTGGAGCCACGGCGCCCTGACCCGCGCGACGATCCATTCCAATCTAGGCACGCCCTGCCGCCTCCAGTACCGCGGACATACGCTCGACCTGGCGACCCGCCCGGGAGGGACGTATGTTTTTGACGGCAGGCTGCATCCGGTCCGCTGACCTCTATTCCTCCATCACCGCCTATGAAACCATCGCGCATCACCTCGACCCGCTGCGTCAGTGCCCTGGCCGCTGCCGCCCTGCTTGGACTTTCCCTCTACTGCCCGCCGCTGCGGGCCCGCGAACACTGGCCCGTGCCGCCCGAATCCGCCCGTCGCGAGCAGGCGGACTTCCGGGCGCACCAGGAGGCCGTCCTGAAGCGCATCGCCCCCGAGTTGAAGCTGTGGGCCGCGCGCGGCAAGCCCTTCATCCCGTGGGCCTCCGAGCCCTCGGACCTGCCGCAGTCGCCCGTGCCGGCGTTCCCGGGAGCGATGGGCGGCGGGGCGCACAGCTTCGGCGGACGCGGCGGCAAGGTCTACGTCGTGACGACCCTGGCCGACAGCGGACCCGGCAGTTTCCGCGAGGCGTGCGAGGCCGCCGGTCCCCGCATCGTGGTATTCAATGTCGCCGGCATCATCCATCTCAAGATGCCCGTCTACATCGAGGCGCCTTACATCACGATCGCCGGCCAGACCGCTCCGGGCGACGGCATCTGCATCGCAGGCCAGAGTGTCATGGACGACACGCACGACGTCGTCATCCGCTACATCCGCTTCCGGCGCGGCATCACCGACATCTTCAACCGCCAGAGCTGCCTCGCCGGCAGTCCCGTCGGCAACATCATCATCGACCACTGCTCGGCCAGCTGGGGCAACGACCAGACGATGGACACCTATCGCCACATGTACCTGCCGCCGGGCAGCACGCACTGGGAGAAGCTGCCCACGGTCAACGACACCATCCAGTGGTGCATCGTCAGCGAGGGATTGAACACCTGGAACCACGCCTTCGGCGGCGACTGGGGCGGGCGCAACTCGACGTTCACCCACAATCTTTTCGCCTGCAACACCGCGCGCAATCCGAGCATCGCGATGAGCTACGACTTCAACTTCGTGAACAACGTGCTCTTCAACTGGCGTCACCGCTCGATCGACGGCGGCGACATGCACAGCCGGATCAACATGATCAACAATTATTTCAAACCCGGCCCCGTCACCTACGACAACCCGGTGCGCTACCGCGTCGTCGAGCCGGCGGCGAGTTGGAGCAAGAAGGATCCCGTCAGCCGCTGGGGCAAGGTCTACGCCGAGGGCAATTACGTGGTCGGCTATCCCAAGGTCACCGCCGACAACTGGGACGGCGGCGTTCAGTTTCAGGAGAACAACCACCTGATCACGAATCCGGCGCGCCTCAAGCAGGTGACTGCCGAGGTGCGCGTCAACCAGCCTTTCCCCATGACGCCGATTCCGATCGAGACGGCCCAGGAAGCCTACACGGCGGTGCTCGCCGGCGCCGGCGACACCCTGCCGGTGCGCGACCCGGTGGACACGCGGATCATCAAGGAAGTCCGCACCGGCATCACCTGGGGCATGGGTGAACACATTCGCGAAACGCAGATGGGGCACCTGCCCAAGAACGACATCGGCGTGGCCGGCAACGGCATCATCACGAGCATCGCGCAGGTGGGCGGCTATCCCGCCTACACCGGCACGCCGCGCACCGACCTCAATGCGGACGGCATCCCCGCGTGGTGGATCAAGAAGTACCAGCTCAACCCCAACGATCCCAATCTCGCCAACGAGGACCTGACCGGCGACGGCTACACCGTGATGGACGCGTATCTCGACGGCCTCAATCCCCACCAGAAGTTCGATTGGGACGACCCGCACAGCAACCTCAACACCCTCACCGAGGCAGATTTCCAGCCGTGAACCGGCAATTGCAGCCGGGGTCGGCCACCCTGGCTGCATCTGCCCGCGTGCGTCGCCGCGGCGGCGGCGCCTGCGAACGGTTGAGATCCAGTCCCGCCATGAAGAACGTTTCCCTTCCCATCCTCGGCGCCCTGACCGCGCTCCTCCTCGCCGCCAGTCAACCGGCGTTGCGGGCCGATCCGCCCGCCGACGCCGCGTACCGCCGCGTGATCGACCGGCGGACGGATTCGATTGTGGCGGTGCTCCATCTCGCCGATCCTGCCGTCCGGTCCCGCGTGCACGCCGTCATCGCCGACCAATATTACGCCCTCAACGCCTGGCAGGCGGCGCACGAGACCTCCCTGAAGCACCTGCAGCGCGAGCGCAACAACCCGGCCGCCCGGGCGGACATCGCGGAAATCATGGCCACGCGCCAGGCGCTGCACCGCCGGTTTCTGGCCGCCCTGGCCGCCGACCTGACTCCCGCCCAGATCGACCAGGTCAAGGACAAGATGACCTACGACAAGCTGGAGGTGACCTACGGCGCCTATTGCGAAATCATCCCGCATCTCACCGCCACCCAGAAATCCGCGATTCTCGCTTTTCTCGACGAGGCCCGCGAGCAGGCGATGGACGGCGTCAGCGCCAAGGAGAAATCCGACATCTTCAATCGCTACAAGGGGAAGATAAACAACTACCTCAGCCATGAAGGCGTCGACGTGGGCGCGGCCTACAAGGCGTGGGGACGTCGGCAGAAAACGAGGGCCGGGGAGCGGGGCTGAAGGCGTCCGCGCCACGTTGTACCGCAGTCGCGGCCAGCCGTCTGGAATGAGGGAGCGTGCTTGCACGCGATGATATCGCCGCGCGGATCAGCCACCAGCGGGGCCCGGAAGCCTGAACTCCAAACTCAGAACCCCCTCTGCAATCTTTGGTGTAGACCCCACGGCAGTCGTCAGTCCGCTGCCATGGGAGCGGAGACCAAGCCTCTCAACTTACGGCTCAGCGAAGACCC
>JBJKRV010000658.1:0-8657 GCA_046704465.1 Opitutaceae bacterium
ATCAAGGGCGGCGATTTCCGGTCGCGCGAGGCCAACGTGTATCGCCTGGCCGACGTGTCGCTGAACATCATTGACCAGTGCGTGGCCCAGGGTGTGCCGTTCGCCCGCGAGTACGGCGGCCTGCTCGACAATCGCTCTTTCGGAGGCGCGCAGGTGAGCCGGACGTTTTACGCGCGCGGTCAGACCGGCCAGCAGCTCCTGCTCGGCGCCTACTCCGCCCTCAGCCGGAACATCCACATTGGCGGCGTGCAGATGTTCACCCACGCGGAGATGCTCGATCTGGTCGTCGTCGACGGCCACGCCAAGGGCATCATTGTCCGCGACCTCGTCACCGGCGAAATCAGCCGGCACGCGGCGGACGCCGTGGTGCTCGCCACCGGCGGCTATGGCAACGTCTTCAACCTGGCCACCTACGCGCGCAACTCCAATGCCACGGCCATCTGGCGCGCCTACAAGCGCGGCGCGTGCTTCGCCAACCCCTGCTTCACGCAGATCCATCCGACCTGCATCCCGGTCTCGGGCGACTACCAGTCCAAGCTCACCCTCATGTCGGAGTCGCTGCGCAACGACGGTCGCATCTGGGTGCCCAAAAAGCGGGAGGACTGCCGCAAGGCGCCGGGCGACATCGCCGAGGCGGACCGCGATTACTACCTGGAGCGCATGTACCCGGCCTTTGGCAACCTGGCGCCGCGCGACATCTCCTCGCGCGCGGCCAAGAAGGTTTGCGACGAGGGTCGCGGGGTGGGCGAGACCGGCCGCGGCGTCTATCTGGATTTCTCGGACGCGATCAAACGCCTGGGCGAAAATGTGGTGCGCGAGCGTTACGGCAATCTCTTCGACATCTACCACGAGATCACCGACGAGAACGCCTACCAGGTGCCGATGCGCATCTTCCCGGCGGTGCATTACACGATGGGCGGGCTCTGGGTGGACTACAACCTGATGTCCAACCTGCCCGGCCTTTTCGTGCTCGGAGAGGCCAACTTTTCCGACCACGGGGCCAACCGCCTCGGCGCCTCGGCCCTGATGCAGGGGCTGGCCGACGGCTATTTCGTGGTGCCTTACACCATCGCCGACTACCTCTCCTCGCAGAAACCGGCCCAGCGGCCGAAGACCGACCGCCCCGAGTTCGGCCAGGCGGAGGAGGGCGTGCGCGCGAAGCTCAACCGCCTGCTGGGCATCAAGGGGCGGGAACCGGTGAGCCATTTCTACAAGCGCCTCGGTCATATCCTCTGGGACCATTGCGGCATGGCCCGCAACGCCGCCGGCCTGCAGCAGGCCCTGCGGGAAATCCCGCAGCTGCGCGAGGAATTCTGGCAGAGCGTCAATGTGCCCGGCGACGGCGGCTCGCTCAATCAGTCACTGGAGCGGGCTGGCCGGGTGGCGGACTTCCTCGAACTGGCCGAGCTCATGTGCCTGGACGCGCTGGAGCGCGACGAGTCCTGCGGCTGCCATTTCCGCGAGGAACACGTCGATCCCGAAGGCGAGTGCCTGCGCAACGATGAGGAATACGCCTATGCCGCCGCCTGGGAGTACCAGGGCGAGGGCAAGAAGCCGCTGCTCAACAAGGAGCCGCTCAACTACGAAGTCGTCCACATGTCGAAGCGGAATTACAAGTGAGGGTGAAAGTGCGAGTAAAGGTGAGCGTGAGGGAGGGCTCGTCCGTCCCGCCGTCCGCCTTGCCCTCCCGACCCGGATGTCCCGCGCTCATCCCTCCCTCACCGGCTCGCCCCCTGTGACCTCCATTTTAACTGTCATCCTCACTTTCACCCACCCATGAAGGTCAAACTCAAAGTCTGGCGCCAGAAGGACGCGAATACTCCCGGCGGGTTCAAGGAGTACGAGACGCCCGACCTCAACCCCAACATGTCGTTTCTGGAGATGTTGGACGTGGTCAACGACGAGCTCACCCGCCACGGCGAGGAGCCGATCGCGTTTGATCACGACTGCCGCGAGGGCATCTGCGGCACTTGTTCGCTCGTGATCAACGGCAAGCCCCACGGTCCGCACCAAGGCGTGGCCACCTGCCAGACCTATATGCGGAATTTCCAGGACGGCGATGTCATCACCGTCGAACCGTTCCGGGCGCGACCCTTCCCGGTGATCAAGGACTTGATCGTCAACCGCAAGGCCTTCGACCGGATCATGCAGGCCGGCGGCTACATCTCGGTGCGGACGGGCAGCGCCTGCGATGCAAACGCGATCCCGGTGGCGAAAGAGACCGCCGACCTGGCGATGGACGCGGCCGCGTGCATCGGTTGCGGCGCCTGCGTGGCGGCCTGCAAGAACGGCAGCGCGATGCTGTTTGTCGGTGCCAAGGTTTCGCAGCTCGGTTTGCTGCCCCAGGGGCAGCCGGAGCGCGACCAGCGCGTGCTGGCGATGGTGCGGCAGATGGACGTCGAGGGGTTCGGCAATTGCACGAACTACTACGAGTGTTCCGCGGTGTGCCCGAAGCTCATCAGCCACGAGTTCATCGCGCGCCTGAACCGCGATTACCTCAAGGCGGTGATTCGCTCCGCGTTTCACGCCGAGCCGGCCGGCGCCCGCGCCGCCGGGTAGCAGGTGCGGGCCGGACCGGCGGTGCGGCCGGGAAAAGGGGCGGGGGCGCGAAAAGGTGTAACTTCGCCCCCGGACGGCGTGTTTTCATGGCATCACTCAGTCACAACCATGAAAACGCTTCTCTTCTCCCTTTACACGTTCGCAGTCACGATTGGCGCCGCCACGGTGGGCGGACAGCCAATCGGCTTTGGCGCCGTTTTCGCCGCGCTGGCCGTCGCCGCCCTCTTTGCCCAAGCCTTGAACGATGTGCCGAAGGTGATGCCGCCCCTGCGGCGGGGCCGGGTCGCGCGCTTTCCCGCCCGCCCGATCACGCGGTTGCCCGAACGGACGCACGCGTTCGACTTGGCAGCGTAAGTGCGGCGCGCCGCCGACGTCGAATTGCCGGTCCCGATCGGGATCCGCGCCAAAACGCGGGTTCCTTCGCCCTTGGCCCGCGTTACGGTCCGAACCAGCGTCCGGCTTGGCGGTGAGACGCCGGGCCGGGTCCGCCGATCAGAAGATGGTGAACGCCTTGGCGCTTTCGATGATCACCCAGGCGCAGCCGGCGCCCAGAATCACGAGCATCAGCCCCTTCAGCAACCGGCGGCGGCGCAGGCTGACCTCGTAGCGGTCGGGATTAACCTGCCGGAAGCCGCTCTCCACCAGATAACTGATGAATTGCGCGTTCTGCGTGCGGGTCGTGTGGATGCGCGAATTGTCGACCGGTCCCATGCGAACGGCCGGACGGTGTCGCCAATGGCGCAATCGACGCAGCATACCGTTTACTAATCGAATTTGGTGTCGTTTTCTCAAGGGGAAACTGTCAATAAGGCCCACTTTTCAACGCGGATTTACCGGTTTCAGCCCCGATGCACGATTTTCACTACGTTGGCGACACCCTCCATTGCGAGTCGGTCGACTTGGCGGCCGTGGCCCGCCTCTACGGCACGCCGGCCTATGTCTACAGTTCCGCGACGGTTGAACAGAACTACCGGCGCCTCGCCGCCAGCCTGGCCGGCCTTGATGTTCAGGTCTGCTATGCCCTGAAGGCCAATGCCAACCTCGCGCTGCTTCGCCTGCTGTCCAACCTCGGCGCCGCCTTCGACGTGGTCAGTGGCGGCGAATTGAGGCGCGTGCTGGCTGCGGGGGCCAAGGCGGACCGCAGCGTCTTTGCGGGCGTCGGCAAGACCGAGGCGGAGATTCGGCTCGCTTTGGAAGCGGGCATCTTTGCCCTGCACGTCGAAAGCGAGCCCGAGCTGGCGCGCATCAATCACGTCGCGGGACTGATGGGTCGGCGGGCACCGGTGGGGATCCGTGTCAATCCGGATGTCGATGCGAAGACCCACGCCAAGATCACAACGGGTCGCAGCGAGAACAAGTTCGGCATTCCGTTGGCCGCCGCCGCCGCGGTGTACAAGGCCGCCGCGGCGCTGCCCCATTTGGAGATCAAGGGGGTGCAGATGCACATCGGCTCCCAATTGACCGATGTCGCACCTTTCGTCGAAGCGGTGGAAAAGGTGGCCCCCCTCGTCATGCAGTTGCGGCGCGATTTCGGCATTTCCTATTTCAGCATCGGGGGCGGCATCGGGGTCGTGTACCACGATGCCCTCGCCAGCGGCCGGCCGGGCTGGTGGGACGCCCAGCCGGCGGATCGGCGCCCGATCACCCCCGAAGCCTACGGCGCCGCGCTCAAGCCGCTGCTCGAGCCGCTCGGCGTCAAGGTGCTGCTCGAGCCCGGGCGTTTCATGGTGGCGAACGCCGGCGTCCTCCTGTCGCGGGTGGAATATCTCAAGCGCGGGCACGGTCGCGATTTTCTCATCCTCGACGCGGGCCTGAATGATCTGGTGCGTCCCGCGATGTACGACGCCTACCACGAAATCGTCCCCCTGCAGCGCGATACCTCGCGCCGCGCCCTTCGGGCGGACATCGTGGGTCCGATCTGCGAGTCAGGCGACACGTTCGCGCGGAACCGCACGCTCCAGGAGGTCGGGGAGGGCGAATACGTCGCGTTCCTCAGCGCCGGGGCCTACGGTCACGTCATGGCCAGTCGCTACAACGGCCGGCCACTTCCCGCCGAGGTGCTGGTGCGGGGCAGCAGCTTCGAATTGGTGAACGCCCGCGAGACCCATGAGCAGATGCTCGCCGGGGAACGGCTGCCCGCCTGGCTGACTTGAGGCCTCACGGCCGTCGGGGCGGCATTCTGGGCGTGAAAATCGGAGGGCGTCCGGCTAGGATAATCGTCCAGTGAAGACGACCACCCTCACGATTCGCAAACTCAAGGGCCAGCGACCGGTCGTGGCCGTGACGGCGTATGACGCCCTCACCGCCCGCTTTGCGACCGAAGCGGGGGTCGATGTCATCCTCGTGGGCGATTCCGTCGGCAACACATTCCTGGGTTTCGCCACCACGGTTCCGGTCACGCTCGACATGATCGTGCACCACACGGCGGCGGTGGCCCGGTCCAAGCCCGAGGCGCTGCTGGTGGCTGACGTGCCGTTTGCCGAGGCCCATTTCGATTTCAAACAGGTGCTGGCGTCGTGCCAGCGCCTGATGCAACACGCCGGAGCGGAGGCGGTGAAAATCGAAGGGGGGGCGGCGCTGGCGGAGAAGATCGGCGGCATCATTGCGGCCGGCGTGCCGGTCATGGGCCATATCGGCCTGCAGCCGCAACAGGTGCACCGCCTCGGGCACTACCGGAAGTTCGGGGCCAAGCCCGCCGAGGCGGAGTCGTTGCTGGCCGACGCCCTGGCGTTGGAGCAGGCGGGCGTGTTTGCCATCGTGGCCGAGATGATCGAGCCCAGCCTGGCGCGAACAATCCGGGAAACCATCAAGGTGCCGCTGATCGGAATCGGCTCGGGCCGCCAGTGCGACGGCCAGATTCTCGTCTGCGCCGATCTGCTCGGCATGACGCCGGAGCCGCCGTCGTTCGTGCAGACCTTCGCCGCCGTGGGCGACGAGATGAAGAAGGGATTCGCCGCGTACGTGATGGCGGTGCGTGAGGGCAAGTTCCCGGCGTGAGGCGCGTTCCGCGCCCGGGTCGGAGCCGGCCGGGAACACGGGGATTGCCAAGCCTGCCCGGTCCGTGCTCTTTGCTTTGTCACCATCCGGATCAGCGGCATGAACATCTGCGTCATCGGCGCCGGCGCCTGGGGCACGGCCTTCTCTTTGCACCTGCTGCGGCTGGGCCACTCCGTGACCCTGGTGCCGCGGCGCTTCGAGCAGGCGCTGACCCTCGCGTCCACGCGCGAGAATACCGATTACCTTCCGGGTTTTCCTCTGCCTGGCAGCCTCCAGATCGCCCATGAACTGGGCCCGGTGGTGATGGAGGCGGAGGTGGCGTTGCTGGCCTGCCCGTCGCAGGCGCTGCGCACCTGGTGCGGGAGTTTGCGGGATCAGTTGCCCGGGGCGGAACGGCTCCGGCTCGTGGTGAGCCTGGCCAAGGGGTTGGAACTGGGCACCCACCTGCGCCCCAGCGAGGTGCTCCGCAGCCTGCTGCCGTCCTGCGCGGTCGGAGCCTTGACCGGGCCGACCACCGCGGCCGAGGTGGCGCGGGGACTCCCGGCGGCCATGGTGCTGGCCGCCGAGACCATCACGCCGTTTCTCGGACAGGTTCAGGCGGCGGTCAGCGATCCGCGGCTACGACTCTACACCAGCGACGATCTCGCCGGCGTCGAATATGGCGGTTGCCTGAAGAACATCTACGCCATCGCGGCCGGGTGCTGCGACGGCCTCCGTCTGGGCGACAACGCCAAGGCCGCGCTCATCACGCGGGCGCTTACCGAGATGGTGCGCGTGGGCGTGGCCCTGGGGGCGCGCGCCGAGACTTTCTTCGGGTTGAGCGGGGTGGGCGACCTGGTCGCCACCTGTTATGGCGGCTGGAGCCGCAACCGCGAATTCGGACAGCATCTCGGCGAAGGCCGGTCGGTGGACGAACTGCTGACCGGCCGGCGCACCGTGGTCGAGGGCTACAAGACCGCGGAGTCCTTCTACGGGCTGTGCCTCGACCGCCGGATCGACGCCCCGATTCTCACCGAGGTCTACCGCATCCTGTTCGAAAATCGGAAGCCGGCCGACGCGCTGCCCGCGCTGATGCGCCGGGAGCTGAAGCGAGAGTGACGGCGGCGGGTTTTTTGCTCGCCGTCACCCGCGGGGCGGGGTGTTGATAATGGCGATCATGTTGCATCGGACCCTGCGAGAAGAGGCTTACGCCGCCAACCGTCAACTCGGCGCCTCGGGGCTGGTGGATCTCACTTTTGGCAACGCCAGCGTGTTCGATCCGGAAGCGGCCGTGTTTGCGATCAAGCCGAGCGGTGTGGCGTATGAGGCATTGACTCCCGGGAAGATGGTGCTGGTCGATCTCGACGGCCGGGTGGTGGAGGGAAAGCTGCGGCCGTCGTCCGACACTCCGACCCACCGCCGGCTCTTCCAGGCGTTTGCCGGCGTCCGGTGCGTGGTGCACACCCATTCCCGCCATGCGGTGGCCTTCGCCCAGGCGGGCAGGCCGATTCCCTGCCTGGGCACGACCCATGCGGATTTCTTCAACGGGGCCGTGCCGGTGACCCGCCCCCTGTCCAAGGCGGAGATCGCCCAGGCCTACGAGTGGAACACCGGGGAGGTCATCGTGGAGGCGCTGCGCGGGCGCGAGCCCCTGGATGTGCCGGCCGCGCTGGTCTGGCGGCACGGTCCCTTCGTCTGGGGCCCGGCGGGCCCGAAGACCGTCGAGACCGCCTTTGCCTTGGAGTTGGTCGCGGAGATGGCTTGGCATACCCTGACCTTGGCGCCCAAGCGCGAGGAGATTGAGCCCGAGCTACTCGACCGGCACTTTCACCGCAAACACGGCCCGGGCGCCACCTACGGCCAGGCAGACTCCTGCTGAGGCCGGCTTCCGCCGCCATCCAACGCTTATCGCTCAACCCCATGTCCTTCACTCTTGGCATTGATTATGGCACCAACTCGGTTCGCGCGCTGATTGTCCGTTGTCGCGATGGCGCCGAGTTCGGATCGTGCGTCGTCGATTATCCGAGCGGACACCAGGGCGTGCTGCTGGATTCGGCCAGCCATCACCTCGCCCGGCAGCATCCCGGCGATTATCTGGTCGGCCTGGAGCGGAGCGTTCGCGGTGCGCTGGCCCGGGCGCGACGCCAGCCCGGTTTTGAAGCTTCGAAGGTGATCGGCATCGGGGTCGATACCACCGGATCGAGCCCACTGCCGGTGGACCGGAACAACCGGCCGCTGGCCCTGGACAAGCGGTGGAAGAGGAACCTCAACGCGCAGTGCTGGCTGTGGAAGGACCATACGGGCTGGCACGAGGCGCAGCGGATCACCGAACTGGCAGCCCAGCACCGGCCGCAATTCATCGCCAAGTGCGGCAACGTCTATTCGTCCGAGTGGTTCTGGTCGAAGATCTGGCACTGCCTGGCCGTCGCACCCGAGGTGTTCGACGCCGCGTGGTCCTGGGTCGAGTTGGCGGATTGGGTGCCGGCGGTGCTGGCCGGCGTCACGGACCCGGTGGCAATCAAGCGCGGAATCTGCCCGGCCGGGCACAAGGCCCTGTACTGCGACGAATGGGGCGGTCTGCCGGACAAGGAGTTTCTGGCCATGCTCGACCCGAAGCTGGCCGATCTCCGCGACCGTCTTTACGACCGGGCGTACGACGCTTCGGAGGCCGCGGGCAAGCTCTGCCCCGACTGGGCCGGGAAGCTGGGCCTGCCGGCGGGCATTCCGGTCGCCATCGGCGAATTCGACGTCCACTATGGAGCGATCGGCAGCGGCGTGGAGGAAGGCACGCTCGTGAAGGTGATCGGCACCTCCACGTGCGATGTCGGCGTCGTCAGTGCGCAGAAGGCCGTGGCGGACATCCCGGGTATCTGCGGAATCGTCAAAGGGGCGATTCTTCCGGGCTATTACGGACTCGAGGCGGGCCAGTCCGCGGTCGGCGACATTTTCAAATGGTGGGCCGAGGGCGTGTGCCTGGGCAACGACGCCCTGCATGCCCGCCTGTCCCGGGAGGCGGCGAAGCTGCGGCCGGGCGAGTCGGGCCTTCTCGCCTTGGATTGGAACAACGGCAACCGCACGATTCTCGTGGACCAACGGCTCACAGGCCTGGTGCTGGGCCAGAC
>JBJKRV010000659.1:0-6649 GCA_046704465.1 Opitutaceae bacterium
CCCTTGGCGCCGCGCCTCCGACTCGAGAGCGACCGGTGCGGAGAAAAAGCCAGGCGGCTCCGGCGACGAGGCATAGCGTGATCAGGGGAGCCAGGCGGCGAAATTTCATGCGTGTTCTCTGGGACGAACTGTGGGGGACCCGGGTCAGCGGGTCGCCGCCGTGCGGTGCACCGCGCCGATCGCCGCGTCGAGGCGCGAGCCGTTAAAGGGTCAAGGTGGTTCCGAGATAGAGAAAGTCGATGCCGCTCGCCGGTCCGCTTTGTCGGATGGCCTCGCCCGCAAAGAAGTGGCCGTACCCGGCGGCAAGCACGAGATGCCGGGCGACCTGCCAGTTGCCGGTGACGTCGGTCTCCGTGCCGATGGCGCTCGAACGGTAGGTCCCGCCGGCCCGCACCACGCCGCCGCCGGCGTTGTAGATGGCGTCGTGCGTCGATTCGGCGCTGAATGAATGTACGCCCAAGGTGAGCGAGCACTTTGGGACCGGCTTCCACGTCGCCCCGGCGCTGAGATCGACGATGTTCTGCCGACCGATCATGTCGAGCGCGCCGAAGTAGGCGTGACCGAGCGGATAGAGCTGGGTGAAGGTCTGGACGTCGCCGCCGAACTTGCGGTCGCCGCTCGCCGCATCGAGGCCGCCCCAGAGTCGGAGTGATTTGTCGGCGCAGACCTGCCAGCCGACCTGGCTCGCGAAGGACCACGCCGAGACGTTGCCGCCACCCGTATGACCGAGCTGGTAGTCGGCTTCCACTTCGTAGTCCGCCCGGCCGGCGAAAGGCGCCCAGCGCCGGAAGCCGAGGGTCCAGCGGCGGTCGGCACCCGTGGTGCCGTTGAAGGTGTGCGGCCGGGCCCAGTCGTTCCGCAAGGCGTAAAGCTCGATGCCGTCGGCGGGTCCAGCAATCAGATGTCGCGCATAGAGGCCACCGATAAGCTCATTGCGATCGGCGCGCCCGATGCCGTACGGAGTCACGGGCACGAACGCCGCTGCGAAACCGGTGATCTTCCATCCGTGCGCGGCCAGGACGGCGGAGATCCCGTCCCACGTGCGCAGCGAGTTGGCCCACGGCAAGGGGCTGATGAGCCGTTGGGCGCCGAAGGCGAACTCCTGACGGCCGGGCCGCACCACGAGCGTGGCCCCGGGGGCCAGCGTGAGCTTCCAATCGAGGAAGAACTGCTGGAGCTCGAACTTGTCCTGGTCGATCGGTCGTATTCCTCCCGGCAAATGGCGATTGGAGGCAAAGGCGTCCTTGATCTCGGTGAAGAGCCGGAGGGAGCGATTGAAGTGCAGGTCGGCGTGTGTGCGCAAACGGGTGAGCAGAAAGCTGTCGTCGTGCGAGACTCCGGGCGGCGCGGCGAAGCCGAAGTTCGTCCAGTCTTCGACCCGGGCGCGGAAATCGCCGCCGAGGCTCAACCAGCTCGAACCAGTCGAATCCAGGGCGATGAACTTGGCGGAGTCGGAATGGCCTCCGGGCGCGCGCAGGAACGCATGGTCCGGGCGCGCGGGCGTGGTTCCGGCGGTCGCGCGCAGGGCGCCGATCAAAAGCATGAGGGGCAGGATCGCCGCCGGCAGTGAATGAGGATGGGGGGTGTTGGGCATTGAGATTTTTTGCCGCTTTCAGGAGCCCTCAGAACAATTTTCCGCAGTTATCCGCCCGACCCCGGAATCCCCGATGGCCCGGCAAGGGAAATGACGAACCTTCCGACCCGACGTCCGCCTTGGGATCTCCAGGGGCCTGACTCCACTGCGTGGCAATCCGGCGTCAGCCCGGCAGACTCTGAGAGGCACGGAACGCTCCCAGTTGCTCCGCGGCGATGTCCTCCAACTGGCGTTTTTGGGTTTCGACCCCAAAAAAGACCGTCGCAACCGCAGCCAGGACCAGGGGAACGGCGCCAATCAGCGCCGTGGCCGCGATGGAGGGAGGGGCCACGGCGACCACCACCAATGCGATGACCAGCACGCCACCGAATTTGCTAAATCCCGCGACCAGGCCGCTGCCCCGCGAGCGTACGCTCGTGGGATAGATCTCGGCGGCATAGACGGAAAGAATCGCGATGACTGAACTTATGCCCCAGATGGGAACGATCAGCAGGACGTAGAGCCACAGGCGGTGATGGATGATGGAATCGCCCGCAAACAGAAACCCCAACATCGAGGCGGCCGTCAGCAGCGTTAACACGATGATCGTGCGCTTGCTGCTCCAGAATCCATACAGCCACGCCACGACGAAATTGAGCGGGAAACCGATGAGAGCGGCATTCCGCAGCAATTCAAAAGAGCCCGACTGAGTGTAGCCAAGCCGCTGCAGATTCGACGGGATCCAGAGTTCAAACCCGAACTCCACAAAGCCGCCCCCCAGGGCCAAAAGCGCGACGGTAGCGGTAATCCCGAGGAACGGCCGACGGAACAGCTGCAAAAACTGATCCGCGATCTTCGCATCCGCGGGGCTGGCCGGAGCCTTTTCCCTGATCGCAACCGCCCCAAACCGTTTCATGACCGCTTGCGCTTCCTGCAACCGGCCGCGATTGAGGAGGTACCGGGGCGACTCCGGAATCCAGCGATTCAGCAGGATCAGGATGAATCCCGTGGGCAGGCCAATCAACCACAGGATCCTCCAGCTGTAGTGGGGCACCAGCCATGAAGCCAGTGCGCTGGTGATGATATAGGCCCCCGCAATGTCGCCTCCGATCAGCACCATCAGCCAGCCGCGGTGCCTCGCCGGTATGCTTTCCGCCATCAGGGTAAACATGATCGGCAGCATGCCCCCGACGCCATATCCCATGATCAGGCACATCAGGCAGTTCATCCAGAATGCCGGCATGGAGCCACAGGCGCTCGTCGCAATAAAGGTGACGCCCGCCATGAGGATGGAAGACCGGCGTCCAATCTTATCCCCGAGCCAGCCCCAAAGAAAGGAGCCCATCACCGTGCCGAGGATGCCGCACAAGGGCAACAGAGCCACCGGGATCGTTCCGCCGGGGTTCACCGGCGATTTCAACCCGTACTCTCTCGCCATGCCGGGCACGACAAAACTCAGGATGGTCGGTTTCATCACATCGAGCGTAATGGCCGCGGCCATGACAATGAGCAGCCCGACATGCGTCAGGTTGATCGGGGCGTCATCCAGCGCCCGGACCTTCAAATTGTAGTCGTCCTGATCCTTGGCGGTCTCGGGGGGCAGGAGGCTGTAAAGGGTTGTGACGAGTCCAGCCATGACCAGGACGATGCCCAGGTCCATGGTCAGGCTCATATGCATTCCCACCAGCCGGTAACCATTGCCACTGGCATCGATGTACATGGGAAGTTGCAGGCACACCCCGGCTGTAACGGCAAAAAAACCCATCCAAAAAGCACCTCTGCTTCTTTGTACGACATTTCCGGCGCCGATCATTTGCTTGATGTAGTTCATATAAAATTCCCGGTTGATTGGGATTCTTCTGGTCGTTTGGTTACGCAGTGAGGTCCTGCTGGTATAAACGGTGCCGAATCACCGTCCTCCTGAATGAGGAACGGTCTTCGGGACGGAAACGAATATGGTAGGGCAAGTCGGCTACCAGCGGCACGGCCAGCGCAACAATCGCATGGAGGATTGTCGGCAATCGCAGCCCAATGGCTCGTACGGATCTCTACGTCTTAGAATCGGAGGGGCGTCAGACTCACGCGAAGATGTGGACCGGGTTCAAAGCAGAATCCACGACACTCACCGGTGTCTAGGATCCAGTCGGTCCGGTCTGGATTGAGGGGTGGGAACTAGTGCGCCGCGAACAATGAGCCTCATAACGCCGGGCGGAAGCCTTTTTGGGCGAAATGCTAAGAATAAGGGGTGGGCCGCTCGTCGAGACAGTTCGACCGCAGCGCTGACGACAGCAAACGACCGGCACCGGTTTTCGCTGGCGACAATTGGAATCCGGTGGTCGCGAAACCCCAACTCGTGCGTTGTTCGACGTGATTCTTGAGGTAATCCGGTGACCGCCTTTCCCATGGCGGTGGCGCCATGTCTCCTCCTGCATGATCGCGACGGTATCTGCGGGTTGGAACAGTGCAGCCGCTGGGCCGCGGCAAGCGGCGTCCCGGCATCAAGCGACAAGGTGGCCGCTGCGCTGGCGATTCTCCGCGGTTCCTGAGACCCCAATTCCGCGGCGGAAGCGACAAGCCAAGAGACATACTCGAGAGCTGGCCTCCATCTTTGTTATCCGTCCTTCCATATCGATGGTGCGATTGCCGACTTCGATCGCGCAATTGATCTTCAGAAGGCGGAAGGTGATTCGTTCAGTTAGGACCATGCGGTAGGGGTCATAACCGAGCATGTCGATCAGACGTCGTAATGGCCCAATCGACACGTTGGTGAGATCAGTGCCCTCCCGCTTGGGTCGAGCCCGGTCTCCGAGCCGGCTTGAACCGGCGCGGAGCGCCGGTTCCACCAGGCTGACGCACCACCGACGCCTTGAATCGCTGGAAATCGCCGCTGGCAGGGCCAGGCCGGGTCGGCTGCAGGAGCGGCCTTCGACCGGAGCGGAACCGGCGGGCGGGTCGCGGCGCGGGTCAGGCTTTCGCCTCCGTCACGTTCCGCACCGTGTCTCCGTCGTGCCACTGGCAATGCACCAGCAGGCTGCGCCGCACCTTCGGAATGCCGTGTTCCCCGGCGCGAAGCTTCGATAGAACCATGTCCACGGCCGCCCGGCCGATTTCGTCGGAATTCTGGTCGATGCCCGCCCACGCGGCGGTGGCGCCCGTGACGTCGAGCGAGACCAACCCGATGTCGCGCGGACAGGCGAGGCCGCCTTCCGCCAGCCATTCCCGCATCGGATTGGGCACGTTGCGGAAGGTGGACAGCGTCAGCACGCAGTCGACCTCGCAGCTGCGCACCCAGTCCAGAAAGGCGGCTGCGGTGATCCGCTCCGGCAGGAAGGGCGGGATGGCGGCAAGGGCCGAATTCTCCGCGGGCAGCGCGGCATAGCCGTTCGCCCACCCGTGATTGGTGATCGCGTTCTGGTAGTGCTCGATCGCGAGGCCGATCCGCCGGTAGCCGAGCGCGGCGAGGACCCGCCCGGCCATCAACACCGCCTGCGTGTGGTCGCTGACGACGCAGTCGAGCTGCGGATTCTGCACCATGTGGCCGACCGGCACCGTGGCGAAATGCTCCCACGGAAACACGAGTTCGAACGGATCCTTGGGAAACGCGGCGAGGAGGATGCCCGTGATGCCGCGCGCGCGCAGGATTTCGCCCAGCCGCCTGCCGGTCATGCCCTGGGACGTCAGCGCGAATTCCGTCACGCCGAAACCGAACCGCGCCGCCTGGTCGCGCGCCGCCGACCAGTGGCGGCAAAGCGTCGGCGTGTCCCGCCATTCCTGCGCATCGTCGCAGGGGGTGATATACGCGAGCGTGCCGAGAAATTGGTTGGGCGTGCCCCGGCGCGTCGATCGCATCACCTCCCCAAGCAGCGGATTGTAGCGATACCCCAGCCCCTCGGCCGCGGACAAGACGCGCGCCTGGGTAACCTTGGAGACATTGACCGCTCCGCTCAGGCTGCGGGAGGCGGTTGAGATCGAGACGCCGGCCTTTGCCGCGACGTCCTCGAGCGTGACGATTCCGCCAGGGGTAACGGAAATCATGGCGTCAGTCTCGGTTTCCAGCGCCAACGGTCAAGCCTCAGGGGGCCCTTCTGCAACGTTTGCAGAATTGTTAATCCGCGGGATTCCCGGGTGGCGAAGTATTACAAGGCCAGTGGGATACACCGCCGGGGCCGACGAGCGCATCGAACGTGGGGCGACGGCTGGCTTCGCGGGCCGGGATCGATCTCCCTCTTCGACCCTATGGCCGCGTCAGGATCCGGAAGTCGCGGGATTCGTTCCGAATCTCCGGGATCCGCGACCGGACCAAGGTCAGGCCGCCGGCCGCCCCATCGTGCACCCACAGGCCGCTCGCAGGCTGGTGGCCGAGCCCGAGGCCGGACACAACCACGTCCTCCAGGGTGGTGTCGGAAAGCGTCCCCTCGCCTCTGGCGCGACCCGGCGCGACCACGGTGATGCCGTCCGACAGGCTGTCGCGGATCTCGAGCCCGCGAATCTCCAGTCCCGAGATGCTGCGTCGATCCAGGCAGATCTGCAGGGCGCCGCGCCACGCCCAGTCGTGATCAAAGCCGCCGCACCGAACCAGGCGGCAGTTTTCAACCCCGGTCGTGCCGCTGAAGTTGTTGTCCACCTTGTGCGCCTGGTCCGCCGTGGGAAACGTCGTGCTGATCAGGATGCCGCATCCCGCCGTGATGTCGGTGAAGAGGCAGTCCTCGATCCGGTTGTTCTCACCGCCGTAGAGCGCGCCGCCGTTGGCCAGAAACGGCAATTGTCCCGTGCAGCGGCGGATGACGTTGTCGCCGGGGCGGCAATTCTCGCGGTAACCCTGATCCGCGGGCGCGGGCCAGATCGCGAAGCAGTCGTCGCCCGTGCCGCGCGCGCTGCAGTTCTCCACGACGCAGCCTCGGCAGCCGACGCAGAGGTTCACTCCGTCGGCCAGCGTGTCCCGGATCCGGCAGCCCTCGATGCGCACCCGGGTGCCATTGTAGACCCAGATCCCGGTCTTCGTGTGCTCGATCCAGATTCGGGCGATCGTCGAATCCACGCAGCCGGCGCCGAGGATCCCGTCGTTCGGTTCCTGGT
>JBJKRV010000660.1:0-4511 GCA_046704465.1 Opitutaceae bacterium
GCTATTGCACCGCCGCCTACGGGGTGGCAGCGGCCGGTCTGGGGGCCTGGTTTCTCTGGCGCGCGCTCCGCCTGATGCGGGCCGAGGGACGCGAAAACGCGGCGCGAAAGCTCTTCCTCGCGTCGATCTGTTATCTCCCGCTGCTGCTCGCCGCCCTCGTGATCGACCGGATCCTTTTCATCTAGCTCCGGCGGACCGGCGGCAGCGGAAACGCCACTGCCGCCGTCAACCCGCGGCGTTCCGGGTCTTCTGGCCGGACCCGTAACGCCCGACTCCCGGTTCGGGAGGTCGCCGGCGGATCAATGCACGACCAGCACGCCCTTCATGCCGGCCTGGAAGTGGCCCGGGAAGGTGCAGAGATACACGTAATTCCCCGGTGTCATCGGCGCCGTGAATTCAATGGTCTCGCTCTGCTTGGGTCCCAGCAACTTGGTGTGGGCGATCACCTGGTCAGCCAGGTTGGTGGGAAAATACCCGTCGGCCTGGTGGGTCAGCGCCGCCTGATCAAAGGCCGCCGGATCCGCATCCTTCTTCAACAGCACAAAATCGTGCCCCATGGCCGCGATCGGCAGGGTGCCGATATTGGTCATGGTGACCGTCACGTGGTCGCCCGGCATGACGTCAAGCTCGGTGAGGTTGTATTTCATCGCGTCGTCACCGGTCAGGTGGAAGGATTTCGGCCCCTTTTCCAGCGTCGGAGCCGCGGAGGATTCGGTCTTCTTGCCACAGCCAGCGAGAAGCGCCAGTGATGAAACGAGAAGTACGGCGGTCGGGAGTTTCATAGCTCACCATGTTAGCCCGGGCGCGCACTATTAGCCAAAGCCACGCACGAGCTAATGGACCAACTAATGCTGCTGTTCCGTTGAATTAATAGCATTAATCTTAACCGTTTGGATGTGATCCGTTTGCGAGACAAGAAGATCACATTATGAGTTGAAATGTGGGAGAAATCGGTAACGTTCGCCCCCTCATCCAGCGACTGCTTTCGGATATCGCACCTCCCTTTCGCATGTTTCGCCAGCTCGTCCCGAAAAAGATCACCCCGTGGTTCAAAGCATTGCTTGCCGCCGCCTTTCTGGCGCCGCTAACGGGTTGCTGGCTCGATGGGCCGCAGTCGACCTTCCACCTGGACGGGCCCGTGGCAAAGGACCAGTTGCACCTGTTCATGGTGACGGTCTACGTGACCGCCTTCATCTTCGTCGTGGTCGGCTCCGTGCTGGCCTATGCGACGCTGAAATTCCGGGTGCGCACGGCGGAGGATGAGCACGCGGAACCGCCGCCGCAGACGCATGGCAACTCTCTGATCGAACTGGGCCTGGTCACCGCCTCGGTCCTGTGCCTCGTGATCATCGCGGTGCCGACGCTTCGCGCGATCTACTACAGCTACAACGTGCCGGCGGCGCAGCGGGCGGACGAATTTCACGTCAAGGCCATCGCGTCACAGTGGTGGTTCAAGTTCGAATATCAGGACGAAAAGCTCAAGGGAGGCGGGCCACTGGTGACCGCCAACGAGCTGGTGGTGCCGGCGAACCGGCCGATCTACGTCGAACTGCGCTCGATGGACGTCGTGCACAGCTTCTGGGTGCCGAAGCTGGCCGGCAAGGTCGACATGATCCCGAATCGCCCCAACCACATCTGGTTCGAGGCCGACCGGCCGGGCTACTATTACGGCCAGTGCGCCGAATTCTGCGGTGATTCCCACGCCCGGATGCGCTTCCGGGTGATCGCGCTGCCGCCGGCGGAATTTGCCGCGTGGCTGGCCAATCAGATGAAGCCCGCACGCACGGTCACGGCGGCGATGGTGGAGGCGGCCCGGCGCCACCCGCCGCAGGCGATGCCGGTGAGCATGCCCGCCACGGTCAACCACGACGTGGAGGCGGGCCTGTCCGGTTCGGTCGCCTTCGATCGCGATCCGTTTGCCGCCTGGCAACGCCAGCAGATTCCTGACACGGCGGATGAGAATGCGGCGCTCATCGCGAAGGGACGGCACTTGTTCGATACCAAGACCTGCATCGCCTGCCACACGATCCGCGGCCAGGAAGGCGTCGGCATCACCGGTCCGGACCTCACCCACGTGGGGGCCCGCACCACCATCGCCGGGGGCTCGCTCCAGAACACCCCGGCCCTCATGCACGACTGGATCACGCGCCCCAACTACTACAAGCCGGGCAACAAGATGTGGAACGGCGGCTTCATCGATCCCGCCACCGGCCAGCGGCTCATCGTCCTCAACAGCTCCGAAATCACCGCCATTGTGGCCTATTTGCAGAGCCTGAAATAGAATTCCCGAGCCCGCTCCCACCGTCACTTTTCCCCCATGGCAGAAGCTCTCGTCAAATCTGATTTCATTGGCGGCAAGAAGCCGGCCGAGGCGCAGCCGTTCATCCTGTTCCGCCGGCCCACCGCCAAGACCGGCCTCATGTCGTGGCTGACCACCGTGGACCACAAGCGGATCGGTCTGATGTATGGGTTGTTCGCCATCATCTTCCTCCTGATCGGCGGCCTCGAGGCCCTGATGTACCGCACCCAGCTCATCGTGCCGAACAATCACTACGTGAGTGCTCATTTCTACAACGAGCTCTTCACGATGCACGGCACGACAATGATCTTTCTGGCGGTCATGCCGCTCAACGCCGCCTTCTTCAATCTGCTGGTGCCGCTGCAGATCGGCGCGCGCGACGTGGCGTTTCCCCGCCTCAATGCCTTCAGCCTCTGGACCTTCCTGGCCGGTGCGATCATCCTCAACGTGGGCTGGTTCCTCAAGGCCGGCGCCCCCGCCAACGGCTGGTTCGGCTACGCGCCGCTCACCACCAGGCAGTTCACTCCCGACATCTCGGCCGATCTCTGGACGGTGGGGCTGGAGGTGCTCGGCGCCTCCTCGATCGTGGCCGCGCTCAACTTCATCACCACGATCATCAACCTGCGGGCCCCGGGCCTGACAATGATGCGCCTGCCGGTGTTCACCTGGATGGCACTCATCACCAGCTTCCTGCTGGTCCTCGCGCTGCCCTCGATCGCGATTGCGCTGGCGGAGGTCATCTTCGACCGCCACTTCGGCACCAACTTCTTCGAGGTCTCAAACGGCGGGCAGCCGGTGCTCTGGATGCACCTCTTCTGGATCTTCGGGCACCCGGAGGTCTACATCCTCATCCTGCCGGCGATGGGTTATGTCTCCGAGATCCTGCCGACGTTCGCCCGCAAGCCGCTGTTCGGCTATCCCGTCGTCGTGTTCTCCGGGGCCATGATCGGGTTCATCGGCTTCGGAGTGTGGAGCCACCACATGTTCACCACCGGCATGGGCACGGTGGCCACCTCGGCCTTCGCGCTCGCGACCATGGCCATCGCGGTGCCGACCGGAGTGAAGATTTTCAACTGGATCGGCACGATCTGGGGCGGCCACCTCCGGATGCGCACGCCGATGCTGTTCGCCCTCGGCTTCATCTGGATGTTCATGATCGGGGGCTTCTCCGGCATCATGCACGCCGCCGCGCCGGCGGACTACCAGCAGCACAACAGCTACTTCGTCGTGGCCCATTTCCACTACGTGCTGATCGGCGGTTCCCTCTTCGGCCTCTTCGCGGCCATGCACTACTGGTTCCCCAAGTTCTCCGGCCGCATGGTCGACCAGTTGTGGGGACGGATCGCGTTCTGGACGATCTTCATCGGTTTCAACGTCACGTTCTTCCCCATGCATTTCCTCGGGCTCGACGGCATGCCGCGCCGCACCTGGACCTACGATTCCAACATGGGCTGGAACGGGGGGAACATGATCTCGAGCATCGGATCCTACCTCCTCGGCCTCGGCATCCTCATCTATTTCATCGGCCTGATCCGCAGCTACTTCAAGGGCGAGCGAACGGGTGCGGATCCCTGGGATGCCCGCACGCTGGAATGGAGCATCCCCTCCCCGCCGCCCGAGTACAACTTCGAGGCGATCCCGACGGTGCACGCCCGCGACGCCTGGTGGTACGAGAAGCACCATCGGGACGAGATCGAGCGCGAGAAGTCGGCCCACGTTCGCGAAGACGCCGCCCACGGCGGCATCCACCTGCCGGACCAGTCCTGGTATCCCTTCTTCGCCGCCGCCGGCATCCTCGTCGGCGGCCTGAGCTTCGCCAGCTACAGCCTCGTCGGCTCCCTCATCGGCGTCGGCCTGCTGTTCGTCAGCGCCTACCTCTGGGCGCTCGAGGGTCCGGGCGGCTACCACGTGCATCCCGAGCCGGCGGGCGATCATGCCGCCTCCTGAGCCCCCTCTTTCCCCTTTGAATTCCCGGATTCGCCTTCCCCGATGAGCAGCGACACCGCCAGCGCGACCTACGATCCGCACCACGACGCCACATGGGTGCCGTGCGTGCCGGTGAGGGTGAAGAACGTCGACCCGAAGAGGCTGTTGGTGATCGTCAGGTGCTTGACCTCGACGAAATTCGTGAACTCCGCGACCTGGCAGCCGAGAAAGATGGTGCCGAAGAAGATGGTGGTCAGCAGCGAGCTCCGCATCACCTTGACCTTGC
>JBJKRV010000661.1:0-12017 GCA_046704465.1 Opitutaceae bacterium
CGTCCCAGCCGCGCGATTTTTCGGGCTGAACCGACGGATTCGGCAGAATGTAAGGCGGCATGCCATAACGGTCGCCCGGAGTCGGGGCGTTGAAGCCGGTCCCGAAGGTCGCGCGCACCTTGGTCGACGATCCCAGCCGGTAGGCGGCGCCCGCCCGCCAGGTCGTCGCTCCGCCCACGGTGTCGAAGTGGTCGTGCCGCAGGCCAAGGGTAAGCTCAAAGGCTTTCACCGGATGCAGCGTTGAGGAAAGGTAGGCGGCTTGCGATCGGTCGGTGGTCATGCCGCCGGACTGGTAGTAGGACCACTCGGCGTTGAGGCCGGCGACGATTTCGATGCCCCTGGCCGCCTCCCAGGTGTTCTGCCAGTCGAGGATCTGCCGGGTGTTGCGGGCGTAATAAAAGTCGTACGGGCTGCCGTCGTTGAAGGTGTATTCGTCCTGGTACCAGCCGGCCGTGAGGCGCGAGCGGAATTCGTTTCCCGCGCGGGCCTCGGCATAGGCGGTTGCGAGGTCGGTCACCGTCTGCACGTCGCCGGCCGAAGGGTAGGTGACCGGTCCGGGCTCCTCGTAGTGGCCGACCTGGCCGCGCACGGTGGTTCCGACCAGGAGCCAGGGGGTGGTGTGGCCTTCCAGCCGGCCCGAGTAATTCCAATTCTTGTAGCGGTTGTAAGGCCGGTCGTTCCGGGTCGCCTCGTGCGAAACTGAGATGCTGTAGTCGGCACCGTCGTCGCCGCCGCTGGCGGCCACCTCGGCTCCGAGGCTGTCAAGGGACCCGGCGTAGGCGGAGACGACACCGGAGGGCGGCCCGCTGCCGTGGGCGGTCTCCAGGAGAATCACCCCGCCCATCGCGGAACTGCCGTAGAGGGTGCTCTGCGGACCCCGGAGGACTTCAATCCGGTCCAGCCCCGCCAGATCCGCGCCGCCCAGGAAATTGGCATAGGATACGTTGGCGGTGTTCAGGCGGATGCCGTCCACGACAAAGAGCGTCTCGTCGGAATTCGCACCGCGGAGATAGATGGAGGTTTGCGAGCCGGTCGCCCCGGAGGCGGCCACGATCACCCCGGGCGTCTGCGACAGCGCCGTTTGCAGGTCCGGGATCTGCATCACGTCCAGCTCCGGCAGTGACAATGCCGTCACGCTCTCCGGCGTGAATTTCAGATCCTGCGGCGTGCGCGTGGCCGAGACGACCACCTGCGCCAGGTTCTGGACATCGGTTTGGGCGCGAGCCGCCCAGGGCGCGGCCAGGCAGGCCGTCGCCAGCGGAATCAACAGCCGGCGCCTCGCGGCGTCCGGCAAACGGGTCTTCATTTCTGCTCCTGATGTTGGTGGGAAGAGCAGAAACGTGGGTCTTTCGGCCCGCCGCAGCTTTTTATCGGCCGGCCGCACCCGTCACTTCCACTCTCACCCTTCATTGATGCGATGAAGGTTTCTCGCCGGCGCGCGCATCCGCGCCGACGCAGTGAGCGTCCAGAAGACAGATATTCGGACTCCGCATTTCCCGCCCGGGCGTCTCCGGAATCGGTCCGGATTCAACCCAGGCTTCCTCGCCCCTCGCCTTCACCAGGGCCTGCGCCTTGATTGGCTTTGGTGCCGGCCGGCTCCTTTCCCCACCCGAATCGCTTCAGGCGGTTCACGGGAATCCCGGCAGTCGGGGTCTGTGATGCGATACCGCAGCGCTACTGTGGCCGGTTCTCACGGCCTTCCCTGCGCTTCCGGATCAAAGGCAAAGAACGAACGGGCGGAATCTGTGAACGGAGCCGGCCCGACGGCAAGCAAGATCGGAAACAAAATGCCTCCGCGCCTGCCTGTCCCCGCGCCCGGCGGTCGCCTCGACCGGTGCCGGAGACAATTGCCTTCAAAAAACGGCCGACTTGCGGCAAGAAACCGGTGGCTTGATGGTACCCGGCGGGCCGCCGCGTGGGGGCAAGGCCGGCGCAAAGGCATCCGATGAAACGTTCAGAAATCAACGCCCTGATCGAGGAGGCCAAGGGTCTGCTGCACCGCCACGGCCTGCGTCTGCCGCCGTTCGCATACTGGAGTCCGGCCGACTGGAGGACGAAGGGGCCGGAGTGCGATGAGATCCGCCGCTGCGGGCTGGGCTGGGACGTCACCGACTTCGGTGCGGGCGACTTCGAGCACACCGGGCTCGTGGTTTTCACCGTCCGCAACGGGCATCAGACCCTCGCTCCCTACGCCGCCAAGACCTACTGCGAAAAGCTGCTCGTCGTGCGCGAGAACCAGCGCACGCCGATGCATTATCACGTCTTCAAGCAGGAGGACATCATCTGCCGGTGCGGCGGCAACCTGCTCTGCCAGGTCTACCCCAAGGGGCGCGACGGCCGGCTCGGCGATTCGGACGTCGTCGTCTCCCTCGACGGCGTGCGGCGGGTCGTCCCGGCGGGCACCACGCTGGTGCTGCGGCCGGGCGAGTCCGTCACGCTCACCCCGCTCATGTATCACGAGTTTTGGGCCGAAGCGGGCACCGGAACGGCGATCGTGGGCGAGGTCTCGAAGGTCAATGACGACGCGACCGACAATTTCTTTTTGGCGGCGGCCGGTCGTTTTCCGACGATCGAGGAAGACGAGCCCCCGGTGCACCTGCTGTGCACCGAATATTGACGGCCGGGCCGCGGGCGCCGCTCGAAACCGGCAGGCGCGGGATTATGGGAGCCGTTCGCGGGAGGCGTACGAGCCCAGCACCTTCAGGTAGTTGGCCCGTTCGAAGGCGGCCGGGTCGGCCACGGAGCGCTGGCTCATGCTGCCCTGCATCTCGCGGATCGAGGTGTACTCATGCTCCTCCATCCAGCGGACCAGATCCGCCCGGATGGTCGCGAGGCGTCCGATGCCGTGCTTGAGGAGCGCCGAGGTCATCATCGCGACCCGGGCGCCGGCCATCATTGCCTTGAGCACATCGGAGGCGGAATGCACCCCGCCGGTGACCGCCAGGTCGGCCCGGAGCTGGGGGAACAGGATCGCGGTCCAGCGCAGGCGCAGGAGCAGCTCAGACGGCTCGCTCAGCGTCAGGTTGGGCGTCACCTCCAGTTTCTCCAGGTCGAAGTCGGGCTGGTAGAAGCGGTTGAACAGCACCAGGCCGGAGGCGCCGGCCCGCTCGAGCCGGCGCGCGAGGTTGGCCGGCGCGCTGAAGCCGGCGCCAATCTTGACCGCCACCGGCAGCTTCACCGCCGCCACGACATCCCGCACCAGGTCGACGTAGTTCTTTTCCACCTGGTCTCCCGTCAGGTCCGGGTCGGTCGGGATCAGGTAGATGTTGAGTTCGATCGCGCTGGCGCCGGCCTCCTCCATGCGTTTGGCGTGCCACACCCAGCCGCCCGGAGAGGTGCCGTTGAGACTGGCGATGACGGGAATCGTCACCGCCTTCCGGGCCCGGCCGATGTGCTTGAGGTATTCCTCCGGCCCCAGGTTGTAGTTGGTCAGGTCCGGGAAGTAGGTCAGCGACTCGGCGAAGCTCTCGGTGCCGTGCGACAGATGCGCGTCCAGTTCCCCGCTCTCGCGGGTGATCTGCTCCTCGAACAGCGAGTGCAGCACCACGGCGCCGGCGCCCGCCTCCTCCATGCGCCGGAGGTTGTCGATCTGTTCCGACAGCGGCGACGCCGAGGCGACGAGCGGGCTCGTCAGCGCGAGGCCGAGGTATTGCGTGGACAGGTCAGTCATGGGGCTGCTCCTTTCGGGCGCCGTTCGGGGCCGACGCGGCCATTTGTTCATAGGACCGCCAGCGGCTCAGCACGTCCTGTTGGGCGAGCGCGAGGAGGCGCTTGGCCTCCGCGGGCTTGCTGTGCGCCAGCATCCGGTAACGGGTTTCGTTGTAGATGTATTTCTCGAGCGGCAGGCTCGGCGCCTTGGAATCGAGCTGCAGCGGATTGCGGCCCTCCGCGACCAGGTCGGGGTTGAAGCGGAACAGCGGCCAGTGGCCGCTCAGCACGGCCGCCTTCTGCTGGTCCAGGCCGTGCACCAGGTCGTAGCCGTGGGCGATGCAGTGGCTGTAGGCGATGATCAGGGAGGTCCCGGGGTACGCCTCCGCCTCGAGGAAGGCCTTGATGGTTTGGGTGTCGCTGCTTCCCATGGCGACGCGCGCCACGTAGACGTTTTCGTAGCTCATCGCCATCATCCCCAGGTCCTTTTTGGGCCGCTGCTTGCCGCCGGCCGCGAACTTGGCCACCGCCGCGCGGGGCGTCGACTTCGACTTCTGCCCGCCGGTGTTGGAGTAGACCTCGGTGTCGAGCACCAGGATGTTGACGTTGTGGCCCAGGGCCAGGACGTGGTCGAGGCCGCCATAGCCGATGTCGTAGGCCCAGCCGTCGCCGCCGACGATCCAGACGCTCTTCCGGACCAGGGCATCGGCGAGCGCCACCAGATCGCGGGCGGACGGGGAATGATCGCCTTGCAGCTTCTCCTTCAGCGCCGCGACGCGTGCGCGCTGGTCGCGGATCCCGCTCTCGGTGGATTGATCGGTCTCCAGCAGGCTCCCCCCGAGCTCGTCCCCGAGTTGGGGTGCCAGCCGCCGCAGCAGCTCGCGGCCGTAGCCGGCCTGCTGGTCGAGGGCGAGCCGCAGGCCCAGACCGAATTCGGCGTTGTCCTCAAAGAGCGAATTGGACCACGTCGGGCCGCGCCCGTCGTGGTTGACGGTCCACGGCGTGGTCGGGAGGTTGCCGCCGTAGATCGACGAGCATCCGGTGGCGTTGGCAATCACCGCCCGGTCGCCGAAGAGCTGGCTGAGCAGCTTGAGGTAGGGTGTCTCGCCGCAGCCGGCGCACGCGCCGGAGAACTCGAACAGCGGCTGGAGCAGCTGGACGTCGTTGATCCGCCCGAAGCGCAGGGCGGTGCGGTCGGTCTCCGGCAGCGAGAGGAAGAAATCCCAGTTGGCCCGCTCCTGGTCGCGCAGGGGCGCCAGCGGGGTCATGTTGATGGCCTTGTGCCGGACCTCGCTCTTGCTCTTGACCGGGCAGACCTCGACGCAGAGCGCACAGCCCGTGCAATCCTCGGGCGCGACCTGCAGGGTGAACAGCTGGTCCTTGAACTCGTGCAGCCGCGAGCGCGTCGATTTGAACTCCGCCGGAGCCGCGGCCTTGCGCTCCGGCGTGTAGAGCTTGGAGCGGATGACGGCGTGCGGGCAGACCAGCACGCACTTGCCGCACTGGATGCAGAGGTCGGGATCCCAGACCGGGATCTCCAGCGCGATGTTGCGCTTCTCCCATTGCGTCGTGCCGGTCGGGTAGGTGCCGTCGGGCGGCAGCAGGCTCACCGGCAGGTCGTCGCCCCGGCCGACGAGCATCCGGGCCGTGACCTGCTGGACGAACTCGGGCGCATGCGCGGCCACGGCGGGCGGGACGTCGAAACCGCTGGTCGCCTCGGCGGGCACCTTGACCTCGGCCAGGCGCGAGAGCGTGCCGTCGACGGCGGCGAAATTCTTCTGCACCACGGCCTCGCCGCGCTTCCCGTAGGTCTTCTCGATCGCGTGCTTGATGGCGGCGATGGCCTCCTCGCGCGGCAGCACACCGCTGATCGCGAAGAAGCAGGTCTGCATGATGGTGTTGATGCGGCCGCCCATGCCGGTCTCGTGGGCCACCGCATAGCCGTCGATGACGAAGAAGCGCAGCCGCTTGCGGATGATGTCCTGCTGCACCTTGCGCGGGAGGTGGTCCCAGACCTCGCCGGGGCCGTGCGGGCTGTTGAGCAGGAAGGTGGCGCCGGGCGCGGCGGCCTGGAGGACGTCGATCCGCTCGAGAAACGAGAACTGGTGGCAGGCGACGAAGTTGGCCTGGCTGATGAGGTAGGTGGAGCGGATCGGCCGGGGCCCGAAGCGGAGGTGCGAGGTCGTCACCGAACCGGCCTTCCGCGAATCGTAGACGAAATAGCCCTGGGCGTAGTTGTCCGTCTCGTCGCCGATGATCTTGATCGAGTTCTTGTTCGCGCCGACCGTGCCGTCGGAGCCCAGGCCGTAGAAAATGGCGCGGACCGTCCGCGGGTCCTCGGTGCAGAACGCGCGCTCGTAGTCGAGGCTGGTGTGGGTGACGTCGTCGACGATGCCGATCGTGAAATGGTTGCGCGGCTCCGCCTTGGCCAGTTCGTCGAAGACGCCCTTGATCATCGCCGGCGTGAATTCCTTGGAGGACAGTCCGTAACGGCCGCCGACGACCCGGGGCGGCCGGGCGAAGGCCGTGCGGCCGCAGACCGTGGCCTCGGTCAGCGCGATGGCGACCTCGAGATGGAGCGGCTCACCGGCGCCGCCGGGCTCCTTGGTGCGGTCGAGCACGGCGATGACGCGCGTCGTCGCGGGCAGGGCGGCGAGAAAATGCTCCGCGGAGAAGGGCCGGAAGAGATGCACCTTCAACACGCCGACTTTCGCGCCCTGGGCGTTGAGATATTCGACCGTCTCCTCGGCCGCCTCGGCGCCGGAGCCCATCAGCACGATGACCCGGTCCGCGTCGGGCGCGCCCACGTAGTCGAAAAGGTGGTAGGACCGGCCGACGATGCCGGCAAACTTGTCCATCGCGTTCTGGACGATCGTGGGGCACGCGAGGTAGAAGGAATTCACCGCCTCGCGCGCCTGGAAATACACGTCGGGATTCTGGGCCGTGCCGCGCAGGACCGGGCGGTCCGGCGTCATGGCGCGCGACCGGTGGGCGTCGATCAGCTTCTGGTCGATCATCGCCCGGAGGTCCTCCGGGAGCAGCTGCTCGACCTTCGCCACCTCATGGGAGGTGCGGAAGCCGTCGAAGAAATGCAGGAACGGAATGCGGGACTCGAGGGTGGCCGCCTGCGCGATCAGCGCGAGGTCCATCGCCTCCTGGACCGAGTTCGAGGCGAGCAGGGCGAATCCGGTGGCGCGCGCCGCCATCACGTCGCTGTGGTCGCAGAAGATGGAGAGCGCCTGGGCCGCCAGGGAGCGGGCGGACACGTGGATCACCGTGGGCGTCAGCTCGCCGGCGATCTTATACATGTTGGGCAGCATCAGGAGCAGCCCCTGGGAGGCGGTGAACGTCGTGGCCAGCGTCCCGGCCTGCAGGGCGCCATGCAGGGTGCCGGCGGCCCCGCCTTCGCTTTGCATCTCCACCACCGAGGGCACGGTGTCCCAGAGGTTGGGCCGGCCTTCGGCCGCCCATTGGTCCGCCCACTCGCCCATCGGCGAGGCGGGGGTGATCGGGTAGATGGCGATGACCTCACTGAGCTGATAGGCAACCGAGGCCACGGCCTCGTTGCCATCGATGGCGGTCTTCGGTCTTTTCATGACTGGGTCTGAATTCAAAGGTGACGCGGATGAGTGGGGCCGGCGGATAGGACATCCGCTTTGGCTGCGACCGCCTCCGGTACAGGCCGGCAGGCCCGCGGGATTCGGCGGCACCCGGCATTTCGCGCACCACCGGTTCGCGAGTCACCGCGCCGGTGAGGTTGCGGCTGGCTCCGGCTACGAGCCATACCATCGGCGCGGACGACGGTCGAGTCGCTTCCGCATTTCCACGTCGATTTTGCGTCCCGGCGGCTGCCGCCATCGTCCCGCCGGAGGCCGGCTCACACGTCCGACCCGGCTCCGGCCGCGGCGCGCTGGAAGACGGCGTCCACGTGCAGGGCGCCGGCATTGATGTAATGGACGCCTTCGCGGGTGAACATGGCGGCCGGGGCGGAAGCGCCGAAGGCGAGCGGAAGTTCGGTGCACGCCAGGCACGCGGCCGGCGGGTCCCCGGAGTCCGGCGTGATCGAACGTTTCACCAGATCGCCCAACCGTCCGGCGGCATCCACTGCGGAGCCACGCTGCAGGTCGGCGATCAGCTTCTCGACGCCGGCCCGCGTGGCCGCGTCCGGCGGCGCCAGAGCTTCGACCCCGGCGCGCGCAAATCGGTCCCGAACTCGCGCCGAGCGCATGGTCAGCGCGGTGCCCAACAGCAGCAGGCGGCGTACCCCGGCGCCGACGCACGCCTTGGCGGTTTCGTCGACGAGATTGACGACCGAGATGCGCACGCCCCGGACACTCGTGTCGAAGCGATGATGCGCGGTGACGCTCGCGATCGCGGCGATCCCGGCGCCGCCTGCCTCCAGGCGCAGCAAGGCGGACCGGTGGTAAGCGTCAAAGTCGTACCAGGAGGCTTCATCGCCGTCGGCGCCCAGGAGGGAGACCGCCCGCGCCAGATCGAGGGATTCGATCGCGATCTCCGGCATGGCGGGCAGCCCGGGCCGCCAGGCGGCGCGGTGCCGGGCCTCGGCGCGGCGGCACAGGCCCGCATAATAGTCGACGGTGGACGGCCAGCCGACGCCGCCGACGAGCCCGATCTTCTTCATGGCGCGGACGGCGCGACGCCGAGCGTGCCCTCGGCCACTTCGACAAAGTTCCTCTCCTCCCGCAGGATCAGGCGCCGGGACTGGGCGAAGGTGAAGTTGTCCCGCGCCGCCGGGTCGGTCCGGAGCCGGGCCCGGTACGCCTCGTAGGCGGCGAGGCTGGGAAAGGCAATCAGACCCCAGGCGATGTTATTCGTCCCCTCGTGGGGCAGAAAATAGCCGATCAGGTGTCCGCCGCACCGCGGGATGATGGGTCCCCAGTTTTCGGCGTAGGTCTTGAATTCGGTCCGCTGGAAGGGATCGATTTCGTAGCGGATGAGGCAGGTGATTTTCGCGGCGGTCGTTTGCATGCGGGCGCGATGATGCCACAGTTCCCGCAGGAACGATTCGTTGTCCGTCGAATCATGAATGCCACCCGCGATCCCGACTCGGCCGCTGCCGCCATCGCCGCCGCGATCGGCGAGCCGGCCCGTGCCCGCATGTTGTACTGCCTGCTGGACGGCCATGCGCGCACAAGCACCGAGCTCGCGGTTCTCGCGGAAGTGACCCCCTCCACCGCCAGCGCCCACCTGAACCGGTTGCGGGCCGAGTCGCTCGTCACGGTCGCGGCCCAGGGGAAGCACCGGTACTACCGCCTCGGCGGGCCCGACGTGGCCCGCGTCCTGGAGGGCCTCGACGTTCTGGCCGGCGGTGCGCGCCCGCCGTTCGTTCCCCCGACGCCGCTCCGCCTGCGGTTCGCCCGGACCTGCTATGATCACCTGGCCGGCACCGTGGGGGTGCTGCTGCACGACCGATTCATCGCGTTGGGCTGGCTGGCCGCACGGCCGGGGCGCGAGAGCACGGACTATGATTTGACACCGGTGGGGGAGAGGGCCCTTGCGGGACTGGGCGTCGATGTCGGCGAGGCCCGCCGGCTCCGCCGCCGGTTTGCCTATGACTGCCTCGATTGGAGCGAGCGCCGTCCCCATTTGGCCGGGGCAATCGGGGCGGCATTTCTCAAGATGGCGTTGCGCCGCAAGTGGCTCGTTCCCGATCTCGACAGCCGGATCCTCTCGGTGAGCCGCCGGGGACGGAGCGAACTGGCCGGTCGACTCGGCGTTTGCTGGTGAGCCGTGCGGCGGTGGCAAGTTGGGGCTCCGGGATCGGTCTCAATTCCGGGCCGGCCGGTTGCGGGCGATCTCGCGACTGGCCCGCCCGCAGGCGCTTATGCATTTGCAGTCCCGGCCGAGACGGGTTTGTTGGCCATCGATGTGTCGCCGGTCCTGATGAAAAAATCTATCGCTGGGTCCGGTTGGGGCGTCGGTTGTCACGGGGGCCGAGCGGGACCTGATCGATGCGTACGCTGACGCGGGGGAACGGACGAACACTGGGCTGGGCGGCCGTCGCCGCCGCACTCGTTGCGATGCGCGTCGCGGCCGAACCGGCGCCGACGGCTGCCGCGCCGAGCCAACCCGGCGTGTCCTGGTCGGGCACGGTCGCGCTGGAGGCGGGTCGGGTGCTCCAAGGCGGCTTGGAGCAGGGAATGGCGGAGCGGGCGCTGGCGTACTTGGAAGGTACGGCGGATTCCCGCTCGCTGGGACTGGGAGGTGGCGGTCGGATGCACGTTTCGGCGGTTCTCATTCGTCATCACGGGCCGGCCGATCCCGTCGGCGACGTGCAGGGGGTGAGCAATATCGCTGCGCCCGATGCGGTGCGGATCTACGAGTGGTGGTATGCCCGGAAGTTCCGCGACAGCGGCGTGGCGGCCAAGGCCGGGCTGATCGACCTGAACCGATCGTTCGTGGTCGTCGAGGATGGCGCCAACCTGCTCAATTCGTCCTTTGGCATCCTTCCGACGATCTCCGGAAATGTTCCCACGCCCATCTACCCGGAGCCGGGCTGGGGCGCGACGGCCAAGATGACCCGCGGTCGCTGGACGACGCGCGCCGGGTGGTTCCTGGGCGATCCCACGCGGCGATCCGATCCCTGGCACCAAGGGTCCCTGGCGATCGCGGAGACCCGATGTGACGTGGCCGGCGGCAGCTACACGCTGGGGGTATGGGGACACTCGGGAGACGGAAGCGGAGACCGCCGGGGCGGCTTCTACCTGCTGGCGCAGCATGCGCTCGATTCGCCGCGGCTGTTGGGATTCGTCCAGCTTTCCGGGGCGGCCGGCGGAGGAACGCAGATCCCGGGCTACGTGGGCGCCGGACTGGATCTTTCCGGTCCGCTGGCGGGCCGTCCGGACGATCACCTGGTGGCCGGGGTCGCGTCGGCGTCGGTCCGCGGCCGGCTGGCCGAAACCAGTTGCGAGTTCGGGTATGTGGCGCGCGTGACCCGATGGCTGAATGTGCAGCCCGATCTTCAGTATGTCTTTCATCCGGGCGGCTCCGGCTCGCCCGCGTTGCTCGCCATGGTGCGCGTCACCCTGGCGCTCAAGTGAGCGCGCCGCGCCCCGGGTGTCTTTCGCGTGACGGCGTTGCGCAAATTAAAAGGCGAAATGCGCATCCTGTCACCGAAAGGGGCAATGTATTCTTGCTCCCGACGTGCGAGAATAGTAAAAGATCACATTTTTTCGGACGGTCGATCTGGAAACCGTCGAGAATTTCTGCGGAGTAAAGATCCGGTGCTGGTTCCCGGATCGGGGAAGTCGCAGAGCCTTCCGGCCGAAAGGCCGGAAGGTATTTCTCTTTTTGGGGCCGGCGCCTATCGGCCCGGCTCGGAGATCGTCAGCGAGGTGACGATTCCGGACGGCCAGGCTTGCGACGTCTCGCGTCCATCCGGCCAGCGCACCCGGAGGCGGCGGATGGGATTCCCGTCTCGCCAGCCCGCGAAGCAGGCGGCGCTCGATTGGCTGTAGTAGCCCGAGCCGGCGTGCACGTCGATGGTCGCCGTGGTGCCGTCGGCGTAGTCCGCCGTCAGGCGTGCACCCACCGCCGTGGGATTGCCGGGGCCACCCCGGAGCGCGATGCGCACCGAATGCCGACCCGGCACGCCGCGGTTGCGAAAGGCGAGGCTGGTGCCGTTGTTGCGCGAGACGACAAAGTCGGGCCAGCCATCGCGGTCGAGGTCGATGACCGCCAGGGCCTTGGCGTCGCCCGGCACGACCAGGCCGCTCCGGGCGGGCGGCACGGCGCGGAAATGCCCGCGGCCGTCGCCGAGCAGCAACTGGCTCAGGCCGCCGTCGAATCGCCCGACCACGGGCGCCGGCGCATACGAGTTCTGGACCGCGTAGATGTCGGCATGTCCGTCGCCGTTGAAATCCCCGGTGACCATGCCCTGGATCGGGGCGATCTGCGCGAGGCGCGGCAGGGGGACGAAACGGTAGGTGCCATCGGGCTGACTCAGGAAGACTCCGCTCCGCAATTGCGTCGCGGCGTAGCGCGTCGCCGCGGCGAGGTTCTTCGCCCCGAGGATTTCCGGCAGGGTGGCCTTCGCGTATCGATCGTTGGTCGGAAACCGGTCGAGCACCGCCGGAATCGCCGCACCGAGGTCGTCCCGATCCCGCCACGGGTAGAGGTGGTCGCCCTCGTAGTAGGCTTCGACGATCTGCGGTGAGCCGCGGCCGGCGAAGTCCCCGACGTACATCAGCGCGGGATGGGCGGAATCGGCGTGGTATTGGGTGTTGAGCCCGACGTTGCCGGCCACGAAGTCCGGGCGCCCGTCGCCGTTGAAATCGGCCTCGGCGAGCGAGGTCCACCAACCGGTGCCGGCCGCCGCGAACCCAGCCTTCTCGGTCCAGTCGCTGAAG
>JBJKRV010000662.1:0-3738 GCA_046704465.1 Opitutaceae bacterium
CCGGCGGTGTAGTAACGCGGCGCGCTCAGCAACCTCCTTCGAACCCGCACCCGCCGGTGCGGCTTCATTTTTTGGGAAAGAGTCCGCGATAGATGGCCGTGGGCTTCCCGTCGCGACCGCGCACGCCGAAGCTGTCGTTGTAGTCCCACACCGCCCAGCTCCAGCCGTGGCTCTCGGCCGCGGTGCGCACCGCCGCGATCCACCGCTCGGCCGACGCCCGCGGGGCCGCTTCGTAGACGCCGAATTCGCCGAGGTAGATCTCCCGCCCCTTGGCGTGCTGCTTCGCCCACGCCGCCACCCGGTCGAAATCGGCATCGATTGCCGCGACCGTCAGATTCTGCCCCGGATGAATCCAGGCCGGCCGCGGATGTCCCGGGAGAAAGGCGCTCGGCGGCAATTCGGGCACCCGTCCGGGGAAGTCGACCGGGGGCATCGCCTTCGAGAATCCGGCCCAGGACGCCCGCTGGTGGGTGAACACCATCGGCTCGTAATAATGGAAGGTGAAGGCGATGTTCGGATCGTCCGGCAGCACCACGTCGTCCACCGTGCGAAAACTGCTCCAGCGATTGGAGGTGAGGTACACGACGCGTGTCGGGTTGCTCTCGCGGATCGCCGCGAGCATGTGCGCATTGAAGGTGTTGAGCTGGGAGTTCTCCGCCGCCACCGGTTCGTTCAGAATCTCGAAACGCAGCCACGGTCCCTGGTCCGCGTACCGGCGCGCGAGCCGCCGCCAGAAGTCGGCGACCTTCGCCTGCAACGCCATGTCCGTGAACACCCGGTTGTCCTGCTTGTTCGAGTTGAAATCGGCCCCGGGCAGAAAATGCATGTCGAGGATCACGCCGATACCGGCGGCCCGCGCCCAGCCGATGGCCTCGTCCACGGGCCGCAGCCGCGCCTCGTCCAGCGAGCCGTCGGGGCGGACCAACAGGCGCCCGTCCACCGGCAACCGGATGTGATCGAAGCCATGCCGGGCGATCCAGACCAGATCCTTGGCCGTGAACCACTTGGCCCCATAGGGGAGGTGGCGCGTGTTCTGGGACAGCCAATGGGAGATGTTGACGCCACGCCGGAACGTGAAGACCGGCGCCGCCGGCCCGGCGGGGGATCCGAACGCCAAGCTGGCGAGCATTCCGGATGCAAAGCCCAGGTGACACCAACGGGGTAGAAGCTTCATGATGAAACCTGGTTTGCCGCGTGCCGCCGCCTCTGGCAAACCTCTATCCCGCCGCCATGAAATATTCCTACGAAGAACTCGCCGGCATGATCGACCATTCGCTGCTGCACCCGACCCTCACGGATGAGGAAGTCGATGCCGGCTGCCGGCTCGCCGCCCGCTACCGCGTCGCTTCGGTCTGCGTGAAGCCCTGCGCGGTGCGACGCGCCGCCGAGTTGCTGCACGACACCGGGGTACGCGTGGGCGCGGTGGTCGGCTTTCCCCACGGCAGCAGCGCCCCCGAGGTCAAACGCTTCGAGACCGCCGTCGCCTGCCGGGACGGCGCGGTGGAAATCGACGTCGTGCTCAACCTCGGCAAGGCGCTCGGCGGCGACTGGGACTACGTGGAGGCGGACGTCCGCGGCGTGTGCGAGGAGGCCCACGGCCACGGCGCGAAGGTCAAGGTCATCCTCGAAAACGACTATCTCGGATCAGGCGGCGCCGGTCTGGACGGCGACGGCCTCAAGCGCCGGCTGTGCGCGCTGGCCGTCCGCGCCGGCGCCGATTGGGTGAAGACGTCGACCGGATACGGCTTCGTCAAGGGACCCGACGGCCGGTATTCCTATCGGGGCGCGACGGAGCATGATCTTGCCCTCATGCGCGCGAGCTGTCCGCCCCAGGTGCAGATCAAGGCCGCCGGAGGCGTGCGCGATCTCGAGGGCCTGGTGCGCGTGCGCGAACTCGGCGCGAGCCGCTGCGGTGCCACGGCCACCGCCGCCATCCTCGACGACTACCGCCGCCGCGCCGCCGCCGAAGCGGCTACGGCGCAATCCAGTAGGTCGCCTGCGAGCACTCCCCGAGCGCCGCAGGGCTGATCCGGGTCTGCCGGCGCGTCACCGTATCCAGGATCCACAGGCTCCGCCGGTTGGCCGACCGCTCCGTGTAGATGAGATGGCGGCCGTCGGCGAGCCAGCAGGGCTCGATCGCGTCGAACGCCGCATGCGACACCTGCTCCGCCCGGCCGGTGGAAAAATCATAGACCCCGATCTGATATCCCCGCCCCACGGCCAGTGTGAATGCGAGTTTGGTCGCGTCCCAGCGGCACCAGTCGGGCTCGGCGCAATAGTAGCTCACCTCGCGCGTGATCCGGCGGGCCGGCGCTCCGGGCACCGCCCGCATGACGTAGATCTGCGGCCCCGGCTCGGAGGCAAACGCGATCTCCCGGCCGTCCGGCGACCAGCAGGGGCTGGCCTTCACCATCGACGAGTGCGTCAGGCGCGTGATCATGCGCCCCTCGGCGTTGCTCACGTAGATCTCCGCGTTGCCCGCGCCGGTCAGCACCATGGCGACCCGGCTGCCGTCCGGGCTGTAGCGGCCGCCGGTGTTCGTGCCGCGGAAGCTGGCGAACAGCGTCGGCACATGCGTCGCCAGGTCCAGGACATAGATGTCGGGAAAGCCGTCGCGGTAGCTCGTGAAGATCAGCTTGCGGCCGTCGGGGGACCAGTGCGGGCCGAGCAGCTGCCGGCCGAGTCCCGGCCAGCCGACGACGTCGCCTCCGAACAGATCCGACGTCATGATCTCCATGCTTCCGCCGCGGTTGCTGATGAAGGCGATCTTGCCGGCGAAATATCCGCGCAACCGGCTGGTGTGGGCCACCGCGACGTCGGCCGCGCGCAGCAGCGCATTGCGCGCGCTCGTTCCGGACACCACTTCGCTGTAAACGGTCGCGCCGGAGCCGCCCCGGGCGATGGTCACCTGCACCTGCGCCGGCGCCACCTGGGTGAAGGTGAAGCGGTAGGTCGCGCCGTCGGCCACGCGCCGGTACGCCCCGTCCGTGTCGAACGCCACGCGCGCCAGTCTAGCCAGGTCCGCCGGGGAACCGTCGATGCTGATGGGCACGCTTCTGAGGTCGGCCGGAAGCTCGACGGTGCCGACATTCTGATCGGCGAATGCCGCGGTGGTGAATGCAAGCAGGACGAAAAGGAAGGCGGAGCGCATGGAGGGATGATCGAACGAGACCGCCACAGCGGCGGCGGGTTTCGCAGTTTCTTATTTACAGCCCGGGGCGGGCGCACAACGTAAATCCGCCTTCCGCGGGTCCGGCGCGCGATTTGTGCCGACGGACAATCCGCGCATGTTTCCATTACTCGTCCCGTGACATCCGAAGCCATCAAGGAGGCCCTCAAGCAGGTGAAGTATCCCGGATTCAGCCGGGACATCGTTTCGTTCGGCCTCGTGCGAGCGGCCACCTGGACCGACGGCACGGCCCGGGTCTCGCTGGCGCTCACCACCGCGGACCCCAAGGTGCCCGCGGCGATCAAGGCCGACGTCGAGCGGGTGCTTCAATCCCTGCCGGAGGTGCGGGACATCGAGGTCGAGGTCGCCGTTGCGCCCAGGCGCGCGCCGGCGGCCGCCCCGGCCGGCGGCGGCGCCCCTTCCGGCATCAAACATGCCGTGGCGATCGCCAGCTGCAAGGGCGGGGTCGGCAAGTCGACGTTTGCCGTCAATCTCGCCTGCGCCCTGGCCGAGGTGCTGGCCGCGCGCGGGCAGAGCGGCCGCGTGGGCCTGCTGGACGGCGACCGCCC
>JBJKRV010000663.1:0-2693 GCA_046704465.1 Opitutaceae bacterium
ACCGCCTGCGTGTTGCGGGTGCGCGCTTCCCACGGCTTGAGGGTGGCAAAGATGAACGCGCGGCCGCCGTCCCCGGTCCGATGGAAGGTGCGGTCCATCTCCGGCAGGCCGAGCAGCATGCGCTCCATTTGCCGGGAGTAGGCATCCAGGTACTGCGGCGTCGAGCCGACCGGCGCGATGAAGGACGAGATGAACACGCCGCGGTCCTCCAGCGGTGTCAACTCGCGCTGCAGGCGGGTGTAGAGGAGCGGTCCGGCGATGGCGAAGGCCAGCGCGCCGCCCAGGATCCAGGCGCGCCGGCGCAGCGCGCCGCGCAGCAGCCGGCCGAAGCCGGCGTTGACCCCGGCGAAGAACGGCTCGGTCCGCCGGTAGAACCAGCCGTGGCGCGCCCGGTCACCCTCGCGGTGCGGCCGCAGCATCCGCGAGCTCAGCATCGGCGTCAGTGTCAGCGCCACGAAACCGGACACCAGCACCGAGATGGCGAGGGTGAGGCCGAACTCGTAGAACAGGCGCCCGGTGCGGCCGCTCTGGAAGGCCACCGGCACGAACACGGCCACCAGGGTGAGCGTGGTGGCGATCACCGCGAACGCCACCTGGCGTGCGCCGAAGATCGCCGCATGGATCGGCGCCTCGCCCGCCTCGATCCGCCGGTAGATGTTCTCCAGCATCACGATCGCGTCGTCCACCACCAGGCCGACCGCAAGCACCAGCGCGAGGAGCGTCAGGGTGTTGAGCGAGAAACCCAGCCACGACATCACGGCGAAGGAGCCGACAATGGAGACCGGAATCGCGACGAGCGGAATCAGCGTCGCGCGCCAGTCGCGCAGGAACAGGAAGATCATCAGGATGACGAGCCCGGCCGCCTCCCACAGCGTCCGGTAGACCTCGTGCACCGAGCGCTGGACGAAGACGCTGTTGTCGAACGCCACCTCGACCTGGACGCCCGCGGGCACCTCCGCCTGGATCACGGGCAGCAGCGCCTTCACCGCCTGCGTCACTTCGAGCAGGTTGGCCTTGGACTGGCGCAGCACCTGGACGGCGACGGTGGGCCGGCCCTTGAAATAGGTGAAGCTGCGGTAGTCTTCGGAGCCGAGCTCCACCCGGCCCACGTCGCTGAGTTTCACCGGGTAGCCGTTGCGGATGGCCAGGACGAGATTCTCGTATTCGGCCGGCTCGTCCATCCGGCCGCGCAGGCGCACCGGGAATTCGCGGGCCACCGACTCGATGCGTCCGCCGGGCAGGTCGACATTCTGTTGCTGCAGGGCCCGGTCGAGATCCGCCACCGTGAGGCTGTAGGCCGCCAGCCGGTCCGGATCGACCCACAGACGCATGGCGTAACGTGCGCCGCGGATCGTGGCCGACGCCACGCCCGGGATGGTCTGCAACCGCTGCACCGCCAGCCGTTCCACCAACTCCGTCAGCTCCAGCCGCGAATGCCGGTCGGAGTTGAACGAGAGCGTGATCACCGGATCGGCGTCGGCGTCCGACTTGGAGATCTGGGGATCGTCGATCTCCGGCGGCAGCCGGCCGCGCACCCTCCCCACCTTGTCGCGCACGTCGTTCGCCGCCTCGTCGAGGTTCCGCTCGACATTGAACTCGATGAAGATGTGCGAGTGCTGCTCGTTCGAGGCCGAGCGGATGACGCGGATGCCGTCGATGGCCGCCACCTCCTTCTCGATCACCTCGGTGATCTTGCTCTCGACCACCTCGGCCGAGGCGCCGGGGTAATTGGTTTCGACCGAGATCACCGGCGAATCGATGTCGGGGTACTCGCGCACTGGCAGCCGGGCGAAGAGCAGCAGGCCGACGAGCACGATCACGATGGAGCCCACCAGGCACACCACCGGCCGCTTGATCGAGAGATCGGAGAGGATCATGGCCCGTCGCCGGCCCGAAATTCCGACCGCAGCGGACGGGGGTCGAGGCGGGCGCCGGGATAGATGACCAGACCGCCCACCCCCGAGGCCACGATCGCCTGGCCTTCCAACAGCTCGCCGGACGCCGCGGCCACCTCGACGGCGCCGCGCGTCCGCAGGCCGAGACGCACCGGCAGGAAGGCGGCCACCTTGCCCGCCGGCGTGTCATGGACGAGGATCAGCCGGGGGCCCTCCGCGGAAACCAGCACCGCCCCCTCGGGCACCGTCAGCACCCCGCGGCGCACGCCGAGCACCAGCTCGATATTGACGAACATGCCCGCCTGCAGCGCGGGCGGCGGCCGATCGAGGTAGCCTTTCACCTCGGCCGCCCGGGTGTCGCGGTCCAGCACGGCGCCCACAAAATACAACTCGCCTTCCACCGGCGCCGTCGCTGTCAGAGCCGGGGTGCGGACGGTGAAACGCGAGCCGGCCCGCACCCGGTCGAGGAACCGCTCCGGCACCTGAAAATCCACCTTCAGGCGGCTGAGATCGGCGATCGTCGTCAAGATCCGGGTAGCGTCCACGAAATCGCCGGGGGAAACGGTGCGGGCGCCGACCACACCGGCGAACGGTGCTTTGATCTCGGTCTTTTCCAGGCGCACCCGCAGCAGGGCCAGCTCGCCCTTGGTGGTCGCATACTCGGATTGCGCCCGGTCGTACTCGGCTTGCGTGCTCGTGCCCGTCCGGCGCAGGCTCTCGGCGCGCTCGAGGTTGAGCTCGGCCAGCCGGAACCGCGCCTCGGTCTGGGCCAACTGGGCCCGCAGCTCGCCGTCGTCA
>JBJKRV010000664.1:0-6019 GCA_046704465.1 Opitutaceae bacterium
GGTCGAGACCGTGCTGAGCGCGGGCAGAAAAAGCACGGGCCGACCCGAGCCGAAGGTTTCGCATGCGACCCGGAACCTCCGCGGCCCGCGGGCCCACGAAAACCAGTCAATGGCGGCACCGCGGCCCGCCGGGTAAACGCCGGCGGGCCGGCCGCTTCCGGTCACGGAGGCTCCCGCCGGACGCGGCCCGTCACCGGCGCCCCCGTCCGCGCGGACGGCCTCCGCCGTGCTCCCGATTTCGGCTCGCAGAACCATCGCGCAACTAAGCCCGTGGGGAAGCCCCGTCAAATGGCCGGAACCGATCACCCCTTGACACCGGGGGCGGTCGGCATACCGGTGGCTTAGCGTCGCGAACCGGCCAGATCCAGTCCTGGCGGCGGTTCCATCCGCCGACGACGGCGGCAGAATCCGGCGCCGGGCCCGTTCGCCGCCATTATCCATGAGTCTACGCACCGCCGCCTTTTGGCGCCGCCACCTTCCTCACCTCCTGCTGCCCATCATCCTTCTGCTGCCGGCCGCCTGCAGCCGCCGTTCGGCGGAGACGTGGGACCTGACGGACATCCGCGGCCACCTTCCGGACCTCCGCTTCGATCTCGCCACCAAGGGCAATCCCCACCTCACCGCCCGGGATTTTCGCGGCAAGGCCGTGCTGGTCTACTTCGGCTACACCCATTGTCCGGACATCTGCCCGATGACGATGGCGCGGCTGGCCGGCGTGGTGAAGAGCCTCGGACCGCTGGCCGCGAAGGTCCGCATCCTGTTCATCAGCGTCGACCCGAAGCGCGACACGCCCGACCTCGTCGAATCCTATGCGCAGGCTTTCAGCCCCGAGGCGGTGGGTGCGACCGGCACGCCGGGCGACATCGAATCCCTGGCCAAGCGCTACCGGGTCGCCTACCAAGCCGAGGCGCCGGACGCCCAGGGCAATTACGTGGTCATGCACAGCAAGGCTGTCTTCCTGTTCGACCAACAGGGGCGCGCCCGTTTCCTGGTCAGCGATACGGACCCGCCGAAATCGATCGTCCACGACCTGCGCCAGCTCGTCCAACCTTCCGCCTGAATCCGCTTCAACTCCCCCCGAACATGCGCCCCCTTCGGAGCATCCTTCTCCTCGCGCCCGGGCTTCTGGGCCTGGCCTTCTCCCCGACATTGGCCGCGGCCGGATCCGCGTCCGCGGCCGACGCCATCCAGGTGCGCGAGCCCTGGGTCCGCTGGCTGCCGGCCGGTCTGCCCGCGGCCGGTTATCTGACCCTGGTCAACCCCTCGGACACCGACCGGTATCTCACCGGCGCCTCGAGCCCCGACTACGCGGCCGTCATGCTGCACGAATCCTATACCGCACCCAACGGCGAATCGGGCATGCGGCACGTCGACAAGGTGCGCATCCCGGCCCATGGCGAGGTGCGGCTGGCGCCGGGCGGCTACCACCTCATGCTGATGAAGGCGCGACACGCGATCGCGCCCGGGGACACCGTCAAGGTCGACCTGATATTCGCCGATGGGCGGACCCTGCCAGTGACGCTGCCGGTCAAGCCCGCCGGATACCGTGAGTGATTCCAAACGGCCGCCGCCCCGCCGTGCCCGCTCCGTTCCGGTGGCGCGCCCATGAACTGGCTCCTTTGGCTCGTCCCCTGGCAGCCGTCGCCCACCGTCGTGGTGACGACGCTCGTCTTCGCGGTGCTCTACTTTCGCGGCTGCCGGCACCGGCGGGACGGCTGGCTGCGCCAGCTTTCGTTCTGGGTGGGGCTGGCGCTGATCTACCTGGCGCTGCATTCGCGCCTGGATTACTACGCGCAACGCGAGTTCTTCATCCACCAGATCCAGGAGACCGTTCTGCACCACCTGGGTCCGTTCCTGATCGCCCTCGCCTGGCCCGGGGCGACGCTGCTGGCGGGCGTGCCGGAACGCTGGCGGCAACGCTGGGTGGAGCCGTTTCTCAACTCGCGTCCGGTGCGCGCCGTGATGGCGTTTCTGACCCACCCCGTCATCAACGGCGTCCTGTTCGTCGCCGTGATCTGGTTCTGGCTGCTGCCCGCGGCGGATTTCTACGCAGCGCTGGATGTCCGGATCTACCGCGCGATGAACTGGAGCATGGTGCTCGACGGGCTGTTGTTCTGGTGCGTCGCGCTCGATCCCCGGCCCTCGCCCCCGGCGCGACTGGGCATGGGCGGGCGCGTGCTCCTGATCGGCGCGGTGATTCCGCCGCAGGTCGCGTCCGCGGCGCTGATTACGCTGGCCCGGACGAACTTCTATCCCATCTACGATCTGTGCGGGCGGGCGTTCGCGTCCATCAGTTCGCGCAACGACCAGGTGCTGGGGGGATTGATCCTCTGGATCCCCGTCGTGATGATGCACATCGCCGGCGCCCTGATTGTGCTCTATTTCTGGTACCGCGAGACCGAGCTGGCGGAGCGGCACGAAATGCCCGCGCCGCCGCCGCCGGAACGAGCCGGAGCGGGTTGAATTGAATTTTAGCTGCTGCAGCCCCGGCCGGTAACCGGGGCGTCTGCCCGGCGGGCGCAGCGAGCTGCGCCCCTACGCGCACGGCATTCGGAAGGTCATTCCCGTAGGGGCGTGCCTTGGCGCGCCCTCCGGACACCGAGGTGGCCCTCCAGAATGGGCAATGATCAACGACGTTGAGCAAACGGGCGCAGACAAGCTGCGCCCCTACGCGCACGACATTCGAAATGTCATTCCCATCGGGGCGTGCCTTGCTTGCCGGGGCGAAGCGCTTGCGCGAAGACCGGGCACGTTCTCCGGATCGTTCACCGTTACTTTCGCAAACGGGCGCAGACAAGCTGCGCCCCTACGCTCACGACATTCGAACCGTCATACCCGTTCAACGACGCCGGGTGTCATTTGGCATTCGCTTTTGGCTCCGCCGTAGCGATCACGGCATCAGCCCAGACCTTCGCCATCTTGGCGTAGCCTTCCGCCTTGGGATGCAGCCCGTCACGCAGATCCGCCAGCGTCAGGGCCGAGTGCATGTGCACCAGGAAGACCGCCTCTCCCATCGCCCGATGCCTGGCCACGACCTCGGCGATGCCCGCATTGTAGCGCTTCACCGCCGCGGCGTAATTGTCGGTTGCGCCATGCCGGTACCGGTTGGTCTGCACCGCATCGGGCAGGGTCGCGATCAACAGGCGGGCGTGCGGATAGTAACCGACGAGGCGCGTGACCAGGCGGTCCAGCCGTTGCGGCGCCGTGTCGATCTTGTAGCCGATGTTGAGATCGTTGGTCCCGATCATCAACAGGATCACGTTCGGCGTTGCGATCGCCCGGTGCCAGGCGTCGAGGTTTTCGTCGAGGCCGCTGCGGACCTTCCCGGAGACATCCGCCGCCTGGGCGATGGTGTACCCGCTGTGCCCGTCGTGGTGGGTCTCGCCGGCCTCGGCGAGCAACGGGGTGGGATTCGACGTGAGCGTGCCCACATACTTGAAGGAGTAGCCCCGGGCCGTCAGATCCCGATAAAGGTCCGCGCGGAAGCCGCCGGCATGACCGGCGCCGTAGGTGATGGAGTCGCCCAGCGGCCAGATATTGCCCAAGTCGGTCGCGCGGGCGCACGGCACCAGGGCCAGAGCCAGCAAACACATCGGCAATACGCCGAGTCGTGAAAGTTTGAGGATGGGTTTCATAGTTGGGTCGAATCGTGCCAAGCCGGAAGTCGGGGCCTTGATTTCAGTTTGGCGGAGCCGCCTTGAGTCATGCAAAATTCATCAGACGCTTCAGTTCCCGCGGGGACTCTGGCCCACGGTCAGGGGTGTCTCCGGCACATGGAAGTCCGCGGGCGGATCCGGCTGCGCCGGGTCGAAGCCCCTGAACGAGTCCACGACGTCCGCGGCCAGCGGCAGGTGATCCTGCCGGATGCCCTCGACGATGCACTTGGCAAACTCGTACGCGCCGTAGTCGCTCTGGTGGGTGCGTTCCTTGCCGTGGTTGCCGAAGGCGAGTGACGCCCGCTTCCGGCCGAGCGCCTCATAGAACGCCACGCTCATCCGCTCGAGGTCGATCAGCGGCACGTGCTCCTCGGCCGCCACCTGGCGCATCGCCTCCGGGTAGTCGCCGTGGGTGTTGCGGATCCTGCCGTCAGCGGTCCAAAACCGCCGTTGCATGGGCGTCACCAGCACCGGGTGTGCGCCGCGCAGGCGCGCCTCGGCGATGTACACCCTGAGGTAGGCCTTGTACGTCGTGTGCGCCTCGACGTAGGTCTGCGGCCAGCTCTTCTTCTCGTCGTTGTGGGCAAACTGGATGAGCAGGTAGTCGCCCGGTTTGATCCGGCTGAGGATCTTGGCCAGGCGCAGCTCGGTGAGGAACGACTTCAGGGTCTCCCCCGACTCGGCATGGTTGGCCACGGCCACGTCGGGCTTGAAGAAACGCGGCAGCATCTGCCCCCAGCTCGCGTACGGTTCGCGCGGCTGATCCGTGACGGTCGAGTCGCCCGCCAGGAAGATCGTGGGCACGTCGGCCGGCTCGATCGTCAGGGCACACAGGCACGGATTGGGCCCGCCCGGCGGTCGGGCGCCACCCGGGGGGTCGAATTCCAGCGTCAGCTTGTTGTCCCAGTCGAGCACCAGCCCGCCGCCCGGTCCGTAGGTTTTCTCCCAGGTGTCGAGGAGCACGTGGTCTCCGCCGGGGGCGTTCTTCGGCGGCGGCGGAAGCAGGTAATTGCGGAGGTTGACGATGATGGTGCGGGTGGCGAATTCGCCCGGCCCCGTGGCCACGCGCTGCAACATCAGCCGGCGCGACTCGGCCTTCACCGTGGTCACCGACGTCCCGTCCGGGTCGCCCAGGGTCAGCGTCACGCGGTAGTTGCCCTCGGGCAGTTTCACGGAAAAGAAGAACGGCCGGTCGCTCGTCACGAATCCGTCGCCCAGCGGATCGGCGCCCACCCGCTCGACGCCGGTGACCGGAAAACCGAAGTCAAAGCCGTATCCGCGTGCGGCGGTATAGGTCGTGGCCGGCAGCACCTGCACGTAGCCCGGCACCGCCGGCCCCGGTCCGAAGTCGAACCTCCACGAGGTCGGTTCGGCGCCGGGAAGTTGAACGGCGGACAGCGCACCGAGAGCAGCGACTAGAATCGCCGACGACAGACGCAGCCAATGGGTGCGACGAGGGCTGAACGGCCCCAAGACGGGGAGCATCCTCGTGCGGTTTCCCCTTGGAGACCTGTGGGGCGGGGTCGCCGGACCCTGCCTGCCGCCGGAGGCGCGGCATTCGGCCTGTCCCGCCATCGCCGGAGGCGACGGCGAACGATGCCGCCCTACCTCACACCGACGCGGGTCGTGCCGCCTTTCCCGGGCTGCTCGATCCGGTTGGCTTGGCTGCGAGCGGCGCATCGTCAATTGCCGAAGGGCTTTTCGGTGGTCGTCAACGGACTGGGCGGAACGTCAAAACACTCCGCCGGATCGGGGTGCCTCGGATCGAAACCCTTGAAATCGCTCACGATGTACTTCGCGATCGCGAGGTGGTCGTTCTTGATGCCCTGGACGATGCACTTGGCAAATTCATAGGCGCCGTAGTTGTCCGTGTGCGTCGTGTCGCGCTTGTACCCGTAGCCGGCGAAGCCCAGGTACGCGCCGTCGGGTCCCATGGTCTCGTAGAACGGAATGCTCATGGCGTTGAGGTCGATGAACGCCACGTGCAGCTTGGCCGCCGTCTCCCGCGCCGCCTTCGCGTAGTCCGCCAGCGTCGGCCGAACCTTCCCGTCCTCGGTGAAGAAACGGCGCTCCATCGGCGAAACGATCACCGGCACGCCATGGAGGGCGCGGATGGCATCGACACAATACGTGATCTCCCTGGGGAAGGTGGTGAACGGGCCGCCGGTGCCGGCCTTGATCTCCTTCTGGTCGTTGTGGCCGAACTGCATGATCACCGTGTCGCCCGGATTGAGCAGGCTGAGGATCTTGTCGACGCGCCCGCGGCCGATCGAGTCGCGGTAGGTCTCACCCGATTCCGAATGGTTGGCGATTGCGACCTCGGGCTTGAAGAAGCGCGTCAGCATCTGGCCCCAGCTCGCATA
>JBJKRV010000665.1:0-15755 GCA_046704465.1 Opitutaceae bacterium
CTCCGCCATCAGCCCGCCGTCATCCGCCTCGGCGCCTTCACCGACCGCGATCGCTCCGCCCACCCCGTAGCCGCCTCGCTCAGCGCCTCCTCGCGCAAGGAGGTTCTCCGCCTGCTGGCCGCGCGCGGATTCACGCCCCTGCGCCTCGAAGAGTCGGCGGAATCCGGCCGAAAGGACGCCGCTCCGACCGCACCGCCGGCCGCGGCCGTCCGCCGCCCGCGGCATGTCACGCTTTCGCGCCGTCAGCGCCTGCCGTTCCTCCAGGCCCTGTCCGATCTCACCGCCAGCGGCCTGTCCGCCGGCGAGGCGGTGCGGCTGCTGAGCCGGCGGATCCAGGAGCCGGCCCTGCGCCAGCTCTGCCAGGGATTGTGGGAGCGTCTCAGCGAAGGCCGGCCGCTGTCCGGTGCGATGGCCGATTTCTCCAGCGTGTTCGATGCCTCCTCGATCAACCTGATTCAGGCGGGTGAGGCCACCGGCAGCCTCAACGAGGTCGTGCTCCGCCTGATCCAGCATTTCACCGAGCAGCGCGAGCTGCGCCAGAAGCTGATCGCCGCCCTCGCCTATCCCGTCTTCATCTGCGTCTTTGCGGTCGGCGTGATCGTCTTCTTCTTCTTCGTCCTGCTGCCGCGGATCGAGGCGTTGCTCACCTCCCTCGGCGGCAAGCTGCCGCTCGCGACCCGGCTCCTGATCGAGACCTCGAATCTTTTCATCCATTACGGAGCCTTCGTCGCCGTGGGTCTGGCGCTGGCGGCGGTGGCCGTCTGGCGCTGGCGGCAGACGGAGACCGGCCGGGTGCGCACCGACGCCTGGGTCCTGCGCCTGCCCTTTGCCCGCACCCTCGTCACTACCACCACGGTGATGAATTTCAGTCAGACCCTGGCCGTGCTGATCGAGAACGGCATCACCACCGCCGAGGCGCTGCGCATGACCGAGCGGGTCGTCTCGAACCGCACCCACCGGGAGGCCTTCACCGAGGCCACGGGCCGCGTGCTCGAGGGCGAAAGCCTGTCCCTGGCGCTCGGCCGCACGGGGTGTTTCCCGCATCTGGTGCTCGACCGCCTCGCGGTGGGCGAAAACACCGGCAACGTGGTGCCCAGCCTCAAGGAGATCGGCCGCACCTACCAGAAGGAACTGAGCCGCCGCCTCCAGATCTTCACCAACGTCGTTTCCACCGGCGTGCTGCTGTTTGCCTTCAGCTTCGTGGGCTTCCTCGGCTACGCGATCTTCTCCGCGGTGTTCTCGGTCAGCGCCAGCTTCAAGTTCTGAGGCGGACGGCGTCCCTCCCGGGCGCCCGCTTCCACAGGGCGCCGGCGTGACGACCACGTCCGCCTACCGCACGATCTCGACCGATGAGACGCGCAGCACGACGTTGAGCAGCGACGGATTGCCCGGGTTGACCGTGGCGGAAAACTGCTCGATGCCGATGTAGGGCGCGCGTTTCGACAGCTCCAGGTAGAACTGCTTGAGCGACGACCAATCCGTGTTGCGGAGGGCGAACTGCACCGTGTTGACGGCAAACTGGCCCGAGCGCTCCGTGCCGAGGATCTCGCTCGAGGTGTTGTTCCGCAAGCCGACGTCGTTGGCGATCGTCCCCAGTTCGCCCAGCAGGCGCGTGCTGCTGAAGGTCTTGGCCGGATCGAGGTTGGCGGCCGCCTGGGTGGCCGCCTTTTCGATGGCGGCGCGGTGGTCGAGCCACTGCTGCTGGGTCGCCAGCCGGGTGTCGGTGGTCCGCCAGGTTGTCCACAACTGGTGGCCGCGCCGGGCCACGCTCGTCAGCCAGGTCGCCGCCCCCAGCACCAGAAATGCCGTGAGCAGCACCTTCTCGCGAAACAAACGGCTGAGAAAAAAGGCCTTCATGGGGAGGTGACCGCCGGTTGCAGGGCTCCGTCCTTGAACGTGACGGTCAGGACGAAACGGGTGACGCCGCCGCGCTCGGTGGTCTGGCCGAGCGCGACCTGCTGGCAGGCGGGCATCCCCTGGAGGGCCGCCTGATAGTTGAACAGGTCGGAAGCCGAGTTGGTCTGGCCCTCGATCTCCAGGGTGTCGAGCCCCTTCGTGGACGTGCGCAGAAACTGGATGCTGCTGCCCTTCAGTTTCTCGCCGACCAGCGTGATCATTTCCAGCGGCAGCAGGCGGTGCGTCGACAGGTCCTGGATGTGATCGGCCAGGCTGTTCTTGGTCTCGATGTCCTGCACCGCGGGGGCCCGGGCCGCGGCGATGATTTCGCGGGTGTGCACCCACATGGCGCCGGCCTTGAGTCCGCCTTCGAGCACCAGCGCCAGCAGCAGGGCGACGAGCGTCCCCAGGTAGATCCGCCAGAGCAGCAGATCGCGCCGGCGGCTGCTCCGGCGCGCCGCCAGCTCGGTCTTGTCGCGCACGTCCAGGGCGTCGAGCTGGCTCGAGTCGAAGCGCGAGTTCACCCCGTCGACGCCAAATGCCAGCCCTTCATCGCCGGGGCGCGACAGGCACGGCGCGGCGGCGGGGACGGCGGCCGGCTCGGGCCGGTCCGGAAACTGGGCCAGCAATTCCGCCTGGGCCGCGGCCCGCGCCTCCGGCGGGGCGTCCGCCGGCACCGGGCGGGTCACCACCGACGCCGGCACCGGGTCCGCGCCGTCCCAGGCGATCAAAGTCAGGTAATCCGCGCCATTGACCAGCAGGGTCCGGGGACCGCCGGACGCCAGCCCCAGCCAGGACGCGAACGACGGCAGCACCGCGTCGGCCTCGGTCCAGAGGGCCGCGTCGTCCACCGTGAAGCGCCGCCGGTAGGCGGCATAGACCAGCACGCGCCCCGAACCCTCGCGGTGAAAGAATCCGTAGCACAGGTGCCCGATCGGAAACGGCGACAGGCCCTCCAGCGCCAGTTCCACCTGGGCCGGCACCTCCGCCGCCGGCGTCCCGGGCGGCAGCGGCACCACGCGCACGAAGAAGGCGTGGTCGGGCAGCAGCACGACGTTCTTGCCCGTCGGCGCCGTCAGGCCGGATTTTTCAAGCAGTTTCATTCCGTGACCGGGGATAAGGAGAATTCCGGGTCGACGATCTGATCATTCTCGCGAATCTCCAACAGGGTAAAGGGATAATTCAAGGAGGGCTGGGTGGTGGCGGCGGTGTTCGCGGCAGCCGCACCGGTGGCGGTGCCGGCGCCCGGCGTGGCCGCGCTCTGGGCGTTGGTGGTGGTGGCGGTCGGGCTGCCGGTGTCGGCGTTGGTGTTGGTGGTGGTCGAATCGGGCGGCGGCAGTCGCGCCCCGCCCGGAGGGGCGACCACGGCACTGAGCCGGTACGACGTCGTGCCCTGCCGCACCGTTACGTCGATGCGCAGGCAGCTCACCTGCGTGGTCAGCCGCGGCGAGACGGCCGCCTGCCCCACGATGGCCGCCACATCCTGCGGATTGCGGAAGAAGGTCGGACCCTCCTTCGCATACGGACCCTGGCCGGCCAGATAATCGGTGATCGCCTTCACGGCGCCGGTGTCGTATCCGCCCACCGCCCCCAGGGTCGTCTCGCGCGCGCCATTGATGTCCGGCTGGGTGAAGTCGAACAGGGAGACGCTGTCGACAAACTGCCGCCACAGCTCGTTCGGCTGGCCCTGGCGGCTGAAAAACAGGTCGCGCACGTATTTGATCGAGGCGAGTTCCGCAAACGAGTGCAGCGACCGCCCGGGCGGGTCGCACGGCGGATCCTCCCGCTCATAATCGGTTGCGCGTGCGCTGAAGGCGTCGACCGGCTGGTACCCCGGCTGCATCCACACCAGGAGCGCGTCCGCCAGGCGCTCGGCGTCGGCCTGCTTCTGTCCGAGCAGGATGAACAGGCTCTGCAGCGTCTGAAAATCCGCGTGCGGCAGGGAGATCTTGCCGCTTTCATCCTCCAGCGCCACGGTGACGGTGTACCCGGGCGGCGGCGCATAGCCGGCGAATTGAAGCGGCGTTCCCCAACCTTCCGCCGGGCTGTGCAGCGCACCGTCGACCGAGCGGAACTCCTGCAGCACGCCCAGGACGGTTTCGAGCGCCGAGTAAGCCACCACCCGCAGCCGGTCGGAGCTCGCGGCCCGCGCGTCCGCCAGCAGGTCGATGGTTGTGCGCTCGAGGTACTTGGTCAGGGCAAAGGCCGTCAACAGCAGGGTCATCAGGACCAGCAGGATGACCGAGCCGGACGCGCCGGGGTTCCCTGCCTCTCCGCCCCGGCTCCAGCGGCCGGTGCAACCGGCCGGACCGCGTCTCGGACTGTCGTCGCGGGTGCGCATCGTCAGAACAGCGGCAACGCCTGGCTGGGGGTCGGCAGATCGATCACGGTCTCACGGACCAGCCGGCCGTAGGTGAAGCGCAGCCGCAGGCGCGTCGGCAGCTCCCACTGGCCGTTGCTGTTGCGCTGCAAGGTCGGATAGGTCTGCCAGCTGTCGAAGCTGGCGTTGTAATAGTCGTAACTGACACCCGTCACCAGCGGCGAGAGCACGAACGCGCGCGGCGGATCCTCGCTGTACCGCGTCTCCAGGACCGAGTGCCAGTAAAGGATCAGCCCCTGCCCCTGGCGCCAGCCGAGAGCGCACATCACGTCGGGCAGCGGCGCCTGCGGCCAGGGCAGCACGCGGCTCCCCGCCGGCAGTTCGAACGTCAGCAGGTTCTCGGTCAGGCCGTCCGGGGTGCGGACTTCCTGGACTTCGAGTCCCTGCACCCCCCGCGCCGACGGCAGCACCGTCGAGTCCAAAGTCTGCTCCAAAAACCGGGTGACCGCGCGCACATGGCGGTCGAAGAGGCGCACGTCCGTCCCCCGGCCCCACAGCTCGCCCATCGAAAAGATGAACTGGTTCATGGCCACGAGCAGCAACCCGACCAGGGCAAGCGACAGCAGCAGTTCCAGCAGGGTGAAGCCGGAGGCGAATGCCGGACGGCGACGGCCGGGTGCCGGAAGCTGGCCCCGAGGTCCGGACGACCCCGGCCCCCGGCATTCGACATGCGGCGATCGGCAGCTCACGGCGCCTCCCCCTGGATCTTGAGGATCTCGTCCTTCGCCTGCTGCATCAGCTGGCTGCGTTCGACAGGGTCGGACCACGTGGGCCGCAGCAGCAGGAAGGTCTGCGTCACCTTGTAGGGCTGGGGATGCTTCGGATCCGTGATCGTGCAGGTCCACGTGACGGAAAACAGGTCGGCGGTGTTGGTCGGGGTGATGTCGGCATCCCAATGCGCGCGCTTATTGTCGCCCAAGTCCAGGTCGCCCCCTTCCTCAACCTTGTCGCGATCGGCGTCGGTGAGCACGGCGGTGCGCACGAACCGCAAATCCTGCTCGTATCCGTTCTGGCGGCTGGCCGCCTCGTAGGCGTTGAGCGCATTGACGTAAGTCGCGCCCATGACCACGGCGGCCAGGGCGAAAATCGCCAGGGACACGAGGACCTCGAGCAGCGTGAAGGCGGGTCGGCGGAATGCCGAATGGCGAGCGGCGGGCGCCGATCGATGCCGGCCCGCGTTCGAAGCGCCGGACGGTCGATCCGTCGGCCCAATCCGGCAATTGGTCCCGGGCAGGCGGCGCTTCACGATCCCGCCTCCTCCGCCTTCTTCTCCAGAATGGGGGCGCAGGTCCAGGGATCGATGGCGATCTGCCACGTGTGTTTGTTGGCGCGGAACTGCACCTGGAACGCCGTGCAGGTGCCGTCGGGATAAAAGATGACGTGCGGGATCTCCTGGGTTTCCACCACCTGCCCCGCGATCAAGATCCGGCTGCCGCCGGCCTGGGGCTGGATAAACTGCACCGTCACATCCCCGCCGGCCGGATCGAACGTCGCATGCTCGGTCTCCACGCCATTGCTCCAGGTCAGCTCACGCTTCTGCGTGTCGAAGGTCAAAGTCACGTTGCGCTCGCTCAGCGCCGCCATCTTTTCGGCCGAGCGACACGCCTGCCAAAAGGTGTCTTCCGGGCTGGGGTGGTCGGCCTCGACCACCCGTACGGCTCCGGCCGCCACCATCGCGCCGATCAAGCCGATCAGCGCGAGCACGAGGATGATTTCCAGCAGTGTGAATGCGTTCGGGCCAGACGACCGCCAACACCTACCAGTTCCCGATGTCGTCCGCCGTGCCATCCGTCTTGTCGGGACCCATGGACCAAAGATCATAGCCTTTCTTGTTGTGGACGCCGGGGTAGCGATATTGGTAGGGATCGCCCCAGGGATCGAGCGGCAGCTTGTTGTCCTGCAGGTAGGGTCCCCGCCAGCGGCCGTCGTTGTTGGGCGGCGGCGTAATGAGCGCCTGCAGTCCCTCGGCCGTCGTGGGAAAATCGCCCATGTTGATCTTGTAGGCGGTCAGCGGCGCCTGCATGGTCTGGGTGACGAAGAGCTTGGCGACCTCCTGCTGGCTGTTGCCGAAGATGTTGCCGACATTGGTCACCGCCAGGGTGAAAAGCAGGCCGATGATCGCCAGCACCACGAGGATTTCAAGCAGCGTGAAGGCCCGGGCAGCACGCCGGACCGGAACAGCGCGAACACGGGACACGGGTTTCATGGCGGAAAAATAGAACGCCGGTCGGCCCGGTTTGTCGAGCCCGACACGGCACGGCGCATGGCAACCCCTTCAGACGCCCGGACCGGCGGCAAGTTTCACCGCCCGTCGGTCCCGCGTGAACAACCCGCGCAGCCGGGCCTGGCAGCCGCGATCCGGCCGATCCGCAATGCTCCGGCGGACACCGTCCGGCCCGTCCCTAGACCTCGTCCGGCGACAGCCAGCGAAAACGAACGATCCGGAATCGCCGGCCAAACGTCGCATTGGTCGCCGTCAACGCGGTCGTCGACTCGGCCGAATTGGCCGGATCGACATACTCGGGCACGCGCAGCACGATCGCCTCGCACCAGGCGCGCGCCGTGGTGGCACCGGTCGCCGGGTTGGTGGCGTCCCCGTAGGCGCGGACGAGATAGGTGTCCGAACGCACGGCGAGAACCGGCCCGAGGATGCTGAGGACGTCGGCCTGGGTGAGCCACCCCGGCGCTAGCGTCGCGGGGTGTCCCCGGCCTGCTTCCGGCCAGGCCAGCAACGGGCTTGGGCCCACCTCGGCCGGCAGCCCATTCAACGGGTCCAGCGACGGCGGTGGATTGACCACGTCGTCCAGGGCGGCCTGCAACGCGCCGCGCCAGCGCTCCTCCTCAGCGGGTGCGTGGAGCGGACGGTTGACGAACTCGGCGAGCGAATGAAACGGTCCGTGGGTCCTGAGGCGGCTGACGAGGTCGGCGGCGAGGTCGTGCAGTTGCGCGTCGTCGAGTTCGCGATACCCGCACCAGGCGTCGTCCGCTCCTCCGCCGACGACCCCCGAGTGCGGGAAACCGCTGCCGATGGTCACGGCAGACGTGGCGCCCGTGGCCGGATCCGACCAGACCATGCGCTGTCCGTTGAGCGACGCCAGCAACGCCTGCCACGCCTCGATGGAAGTCGAATTGACGTTGAACGGACCGTCGACCAGCAGGTGGGCCGCCGCCGTTGCCGGGTTGTGCATCGCCTCGTCGGTCGCCGGCACCCCGTCGGAGGCGTAAGGCGCCAGCCGGTGATTGAGCGGCACGTTGCCGTCCGACGGCATCGTGGAAAAGAAATAACGATCCCAAAGCGCCTCGTTAATCCGCAAACTGAAATCCTCCACGCCATCCGGCGAATGCGGATCGGCGTAGGACTCGCCCACGCTCCGGCCCGGTGTCGCCGCCCCGGAGTGGAGGCGGGCGTGCTGCAACTGCCCGAGCGAATGCAGGGCTTCGCGGGGCACGTGTAAAAGCGTGACGAACGTCCGGCCGCCATCGATGGCCCGATGCGCCGGGCCCCAGCAGATGCCGGAACCATCCAGAAGCACCCCGTCGGCCGTCGCCACATCGCCATAGAGCGGATTCCGACCCCACGATGGCAGGGCGCCGATCACCGGCGCCCGCAGGTTGAAATCCGCGAGCCAGCGCAAGCCGCTCGCGTCGCCGGGTGCGTTCTCGTCGGCGTCGCCCATGCGCAGGCCGGTGCGCGCCGGCACGCCCGTCACCGGCGCCGGTCCCGAGGCCTCCGCCTCGCGAGCGGCGCAATCCGTCGCCAACTGCAGGATGCCGCCGCCGGCCAGCGAAAATTCGAAGCCGGTCGCGCCCCCTGCGACCCGCACCTGAAGCTCGCGCGCCGACTCGTGCGCCGCTTCCGGACGGTCGTGCGCGGCGCGCCCGCAGGCATACCCCGCCGACAGCACCAGCGGCGCCCCGGGGACCCAGACGACGTCCGTGGGCAACGCAAAGGCTCTTGCCTCGCCGGGCCGGAAACCGGCATCCGCGATCAGGAATTCGGGGTCGCCACCGAGCAGGTCTGCCGGGCTGCCCGCCGCCACGGCCGCGTCTTCCGCCCCGGGAGGATTGCGCAGCTCGATCGCTCCGGTCTGGTGCCAGACGAGGCGATAACTGGCCGGCGCCAGCGCAACGTCATAGGGGTTGGCCAGAACGATCAACGGCTCCAGCAACAACCGCAGGCGCCCATCCGCCACATCGCCTCCCCAGCCCATCTGCACCAGGATCACGATCGGATGAATTCCCTGGTCGGTCTCCGTGGACACGCCAGGCGTCACCATTTCCACCCCTCCGATCGTCTCGGGCCGCAATCCGGCAAAAGACCGCAGCAAATCCCAAGCCGGACCACCGGGAAACACCGCGCCCGATGGCTGCGCCGCGCCCGTCTCGAGGCCGCGGGTGAGATCGTACCTCAAGCCACCGTCGCGGGCATCCGCCAACACGCCCAACGAGCACGTGGTGAGGTCGTGAAACCGCGTTCGCAGCGCCGTCAGACCGATGGCGCTGTCGGCGTAGGGCAGCTGATTCAGCGTCACCACGCGACCGAGCCGGTCGCGCAGCGCGGCTCCTTCGGCCGTGTCACGTTTGGCCGCCTCGTAGCCCACGAAGGCGGAATCGATCTTCTCGATGCCGTACTGGTGGGCGGACAAGAATTGCCGCCGGTTTTCCGGCGTCCCGGGAGGCGCCCCGGCGTAGGGATTCACCAGGTTGAACTTCGCCTTCACTCCCTCGTCTCCCGCCCACCAGGCGTAGTGACCGGTGAGCCGCACGCCGTCCAGTCCCGGCAGACTGGCAGCGTGCAGGGGCTGGCGCATAAGCTTGATGCCGCCGGCCGCCGGATCCACCGGCGCGCGCAGCAGCCAGACCGAGTCGTTCTCCGGTTCCGGGTCGGGCACGGGCTCACGGTCGGGCGTGACCGCGAGCGGCGCGGTTTCATTGCCGCTGACCAGCCAGGTCAATGGTTCCGACTCAGCCGCCCAGACCCCCGTCCAATAGGGATGGTTCACGGGGTTGACCCCGATGTCGGCGCGCGCGGTGACGCGACGGTCCGGTCCCGCACAGGCCTGGAGGCGGCCGATGGCGATCTGCAGGGCAAACCGGGCGTGCTGCCGGGCCACCGCCGACTCGCGGGATCGGATGGCAGCCGCCGAATCCAGTCGCGCCAACGTGAGCAGGCTGAACAGCAGCAGGACGGCGAACGCCAGCAGCGCCAGCGTGATCATCAACGCAAAGCCGCCGCGCGCGCGGACCGGGGTCGCGGCGCGGCTGTTCGTGCATAGGGGAGTCATCGGTCGAACAACCGGTGGCGGCATCGTTGCGCCACCGGCGGGGGCCGGTCAATCGTTTGGTGCGGCCGGAAATGACCGGTCCCTCCGAACCGGCCCGCCCCGGGAATGCGTCACGATCGACCCCGTCCGGTCGAAACCGGGTCTCCGATGATTCAACCGGCGCCTGCGCGGGCGATGGCCCGGCGGCGACGGTGTCCGTCTAGAGGTTGGCCTTGATCCTGTTCAGAATCGTCAACGACAGATTCTCGTCGCCAAAGATGCCGACCCGAATCTGCACCCGCGACGTACTGTCAGTGACCTTCATGAGTTTGATCGAGATCTTCTTGTCACCGGCCGTGCGCGCCGTGAAGAAGGCGGTGAGCGCATCGTGGTGCTCGTTGACCAGGGCGAACTCGAGCTGCTTGATGGCGAGATCGACCGCGTGTCTGGATTGTTCGTAATTGGCGTTCAGGGGCGCGTCGATTCTCCCCTCCACATAGGCCACCGTGCCCGCGCCAGCCGCACCGGCCACGACCGCAACGCAACCCGTCAGGGAGAGCGCCAGCACCGCCGCGGCGAGCAGGAATCCGAGTCTTATCTTGGTCTTCATGATGAAAATGCGGCCCACCGGGGAGCTAGGGACCATACGATGGCCCTGTCCCGGCGCAAGCCGGGCCCGGCGAGAGGCGGATGGACCCCCCGCCGCCCGAACGGTTCCGGCCGGCGCCCGCCCGGCCGGCAAAAAATTGGCTGTAGTCTTGGCAAGCTGCGACCTGTGAGCATGTTTGCTCTGCCCCCATTTGATGAACATCGACACCCGCTGGTTCGTCCACCTCGGCCTCGAGCAGAGTCTGTTTACCCGCGAACAGTGCGGCGCCGTGCTGGGGGCGCTGGGCCCCAACGTCGCCCTGGTGGACTTCGCCCAGAAAATCATCGACGACGGAATCTGCGCCAACGTGGAGATGCTGGAGAACCTGGCGGGGCTGGCGATGCAGCGGGCGCAGGAGGGCCCACCGCCCGATGAGGTTCCGGAAGCGCCCGCCCAGGTCGCGCTCCCGGAATTCGACTTCGCCGGGGCGGCCGCCTTGTCGCCGGAGGAGGCGCGGGAGCGGCTGGCCGGTTTGCTCACGGATTGCGGGCGCTGCGGGGCCAGTGATCTGCACCTCTCAGCCGGCGCCCGCCCGTTCATCCGCCGGAATCGCGTCCACGAATTCCTCGCCCCCGGCGCCCTTTCCGCCGATGCCTCGCTGCGCCTGAACACGGCGTTGCTCGATCCCGACCAGCTCAAGCTGTATCTCGCGGAGAAGGATCTCGACTGCGCCTTCGCCCTCGAGGACGGCAAACGCTACCGGGTCAACCTGATGTTCCACCGGGCCGGCGCCGCCGGCTGCTACCGGGTGGTGCCCGACCGGGTGAAGCCGCTCGACGCCCTCGGGTTCCGCAATGTCGCCACGATCCGCAAGCTCCTCTCCTATCATAACGGCCTCATTCTCGAGACCGGACCGGCGGGCGCCGGCAAGACCACCACCCTGGCGGCGCTCGTGGCCCTGCTCAACCAGCAGCGCGAGGATCATATCATCACGGTCGAGGATCCGATCGAAGTCGTCCAACAGTCGGTCGGCTGCAACGTCACCCAGCGCGAGGTCGGGCGCCACACGCGGACGTTTGCGTCCGCGTTGAAAGGCGCCCTCCGCGAGGACCCGGACGTGATCGTGATCGGCGAACTGCGCGACCTGGAGACCATCGAAATGGCCATCACCGCGGCGGAGACCGGCCACCTCGTCATCGGCACCATGCACACGAGCGACGCGGCCACGACCCTCACCCGGCTGCTCGACGTGTTTCCCGCCGCGCAACAATCCCAGATCCGCTCCAGCGTGGCCGAAAGCCTGCGCGGCATCATCTGCCAGAAGCAGCTCCCGGCGATCGGGGGCGGCGTCGCGCTGGCGTGTGAGATCATGGTGAGCAACGCCGCCGTCGCCAACCTCGTCCGCGAGAACAAGCCCCAGGGGCTCCGCAACGTCATGGAAACCGGCGTCCGGGAGGGCATGTGCCTGATGGACAATGTGGTCTTTGATCTGTGGAACGACGGCCGCATCGACCGCGAGATCGCCCTTTCCAACATCGGCAACCGGGTGCTGCGCAATCGCATCGGCGCCCCCGCCTCGCCTCCGTGAGCGCCGCGGCCGCATCTCTTCGCCCTCATGCCTGACATCGATTCCCTGCTCCGCCGCATGCTCGACCAGGGCGGTTCCGATCTGCACCTGACCGTCGGCCTGCCTCCCAAGGCCCGCATCTCCGGCAGCCTCACGGCACTGGGGTCGGAGCGCCTCGACGGCCCGCACCTGGAACGCCTGCTCAAGGAAATCTGCCCCGGCCATCGCTGGCAGCATTACCTCGAGCACCACGACCTCGACCTCGCCCACGAGATCCCCGGCGTGGCCCGTTTTCGCGCCAACTTCCTCTACAACCACTGGGGCATGGGGGCGGTGTTCCGCCAGATCCCCACCAAGATCCTTTCCTTCGACGAGCTCAAGCTGCCCCCGGTGCTCAAGCGCCTCTGCGGACTCACCGAGGGCCTCGTGGTCGTGACCGGACCGACCGGCAGCGGCAAGTCGACCACGCTGGCGGCCATGGTCGACTACATCAACAACCACTACTGCCGGCATATCATCACGATCGAGGACCCGATCGAGTTCGTGCATTCGAACAAACGGAGCGTGATCGTCCATCGCGAGGTCGGCGAGCACACCGAGTCGTTCGCCGCCGCCCTGCGCGGGGCCATGCGACACGACCCCGACATCGTCCTGCTCGGCGAGATGCGCGAACTGGAGACGATCAAGCTCGCGCTCTCGTGCGCCTCCATGGGCATGCTGGTCTTCGGCACGCTGCACACGAACAACGCGCCGAAGACCGTCGACCGGATCATCAACGCCTTTCCGGCCGAGGAGCAGAACCAGGTGCGCGTGATGCTCGCGGGGTGCCTGGCCGGCGTGGTGGCCCAACTGCTCTGCCGGAAGATCCCGAAGGGCCGCTGCGCGGTGCACGAGATCCTCCTTCAGCACGAGGCGCTCCCCAACACCATCCGCAGCGGCCAGATCAGCAACATTCGCGCGATCATCGATGGCGGCGGCGGCGATGGGATGATCGGGATGGACCAAAGCCTCATGACCAAGGTGAAGGAGGGCATGGTCGAGCCGAAGGAGGCCTACATGAAGGCCGCCAACAAGAGCCTGTTCCAGCCGCTCCTCAAGCCCGGCGACCTCGAAGGCGGGCATTGAGCCCGAGATCGGCCCTCAGCCACCCGCGGGCATCCGGAACCGCGCGTCGGCGATCGGCACGTTGTCTTCCACCGACAGCACCTTCGTGACCGCGCGCACCGCCGGATTCGTCTCGACCGTCATGAACGGGAGCGTGACGCCGTCCACGGTGCGAAAATCAAGGAATTGCGTCACCACCCTCATCGTCCCGTTGGCGCCGACCACAACGGTTGAGTCGGATCGCACCATCTGGCCCGACCCGGCATCAAAATAACAGATTCCCGCGTCGGCGTTGAGCGTGGCCAGACGGAGCACCCGCACCCGGTGTCCGTCCAGCACCTGGTCGGGCAGCAGCCTGCGCAGAGGGAATTCCCCGGGCAGATGGAGCGCCGCCTGAAGGTCCGCCTGCATCATCAACTGCAGCAACTCGGACCCGTGCAGGATCCGCGTACCTTCGATTTCGCTCACCGCCCAGCCTTCATGACCGTCGAACCCCTTCCGATTGACGCCGATCCCCGGCGACTTCTCAACGACGAGAATGAGGTTGGGCGCCTTTTGGTAGATGGTCGTCTCCGTCCTCATCCCGCTGGTCGTGATGTCCGTCACCTCCTTCGTGATCCGGGTCTTGATCTTCTCCAATGCCCTGGAACCACCGCATGCCAATAGGTAATGCGCGAGGATCCGGTCGGTCTCATCGACCTCTTTGACCAGCCCGGCCGGACACGCGAAGATCCGGTCGTCGTACGGCGTGTTCAACGTCACCGACTCCTTGCTGATCACCATCCGCGTTCCCGCCTGGAAGAGGGTGAGCGTCATGGGCAAGACCACCGTCGACGATTGTCCGGGGCTGGCAGGCACCGGCGCGATATGCAGGTCAATGACCGGGGTGAAGTCTGTCCGAGCCAGCAGCGCCCCACTCTGTCCGTCCGCAGCCAGGCGTTCGACACCCGCCAGCCACCCGGTCCTCGGTTCGAAATACCATTTCCGGCGGACCCCGAATCGGTCGACGCTAACAATGACATGCCAGGAATCGCCGTTGGCCTGCCTTAGATCCGGAAGCTGCTTCCAACGGCTCGCGTCGGCGTCCCGCATCTCTCCCGGCAAATCATCCAGAAGCATCAATGAATCGGTGTCCGCCCGGGACACCAGCCCGACTCCAAGCATTTTGCTGGAGCGCCAGCACTGGTGTCCGTCGAAGGCTTGGACGAAGACATCGTCGTTGGGCCGGTGAATCTCGTACCAATACCGCCCGTCCCCCGTCTGAATCGCATGGAGCCGCATTTCCTTCGCGGACGCATCCGAAGCACCGATGATTGCCCGGGTTTCGATGTCAGCAATCGTCTGAATCTCCGGGCGGCCTCCGCTGTCCGCGAGCCAGCGGGCAAACAGGGAGGGAATTCCCCCGAATTCATACTGGGCGCCCTCCGGCCGCGTCGCCGTCTCTCTGCTTCCCGGGGCACAGGCGGATAAGGTCAGGACCAGGGTGGCGGCCAGAATGACGCCAGGATGGCATCGGAAATCTGGGAGCCGCCCTCTCATGGTCTCACCCTTTCTTGCCGGGGGCCGCCTGTCGTTTCACCCAGGCCTCCGCCGCCGCCAGCACCGGATCGCGCCCGGCCGCCACTTCGCTCCGGGTGCGGACCACGCTCACATCCGGGATAACCCCCCGGCCCTCCAGCATGGCGCCTTTGGGCGTCTCCATGTCCGCGATGGCGTACTGCAGCACGTCGCCCGTCGGGAGGGTCTCAAAATTCGAGGGCAGCGCCGCGCCCGCGCTGGTCTCCCCGAAGATCCGCGCGCGGCCGTCCGCCTGGAGGCCGCCGGCCATCAACTCGCTCGTCGAGGCCGTGCGGCAGTCGATCAGGATCGCCAGCGGTCCAACGAACGCATCGCGCTGCGGATAGACGTCAAAATTGATGAACCCCTGCCGCAGGCGCATGTGGCCAAGCGACGCCGGACGGGCGCAGAGCCAGCCCGAGATTCCCGAGCCCATGAGCGAGAGCCCCCCGGGGTTGCCGCGCAGGTCGATCACCAGGCCGCGCGCGGGCGGGTCGCCGGGTGCCAGCCGGCCGAGTCCCGTGAGAAAGGTCCGGATCTTGCCCATCAGCTGGGGGGAGAAGACGTTGAACTGCAGGTAGGCCACGCCGCCCGGATCCCGCCGGGTGACGCACTCGATCGGTTGGGAGGGAAACGCGCCCATCGGCTCCGACCAGGCGCCCGCATACCGGGCGCACGTCAACTCCAGGTCCCGCTTGCCGCCGCGCAGGTCGGCCAGTTCGAGCCGCACCTTGCTGCCCACCGGCCGGTCCAGCCGGCTCGCGGTGAACCCGCAGAGATAATCGTGTCTCCGCGCCGGGGTCTGGCCCGTCCGGGCCAGCGCGGCATCGATCCCGGACAGCTGCACGCCGTCCACCTGTTCCACCGCCTCCCCCAAGTGCACGCCGGCCTTCGCCGCGGGTGACCCGGAGGCCACGCCGACGACCACCACCCGGCCCTCGATCCAGGCCAGCTTCATGCCGACGGTGCCGATTCGCGTGCGCTGGCTGGGGTGGTAGACCACCGCCTCGCGCGGCAGAATCGCAAAATGGGTCCGGTGCAGCTCGTTCAGCATCGCCTGCAACAGCCGGCGCAGCTCCGCCTTGTTGGCGACCCGATCCAGCCGGGCCTGGTACTCGGTGCGCACCGCCGCCCAGTTCACGCCGCCGAACGTGGGGTCGAAATAGGATCGGTTTACCGTCTGCCAGACGTCGGTGAAGGTGGCCTGGCGCAGCGCCGGCCAGCCGGAATCCGGCTGGTTCGCCGCGGCCGCCGGCAGGGCACCCGCCAGGCAGAGCGCCACGAACACGCCCACCCATCGCGGCCTCCATGCCAGGAAATGCACCCAAAAATTACCGCGCGGAAATTAATGGAAAGTCAACGACCCTCAGGTCCGCCGCCGCGAAATCCATCCCGCCC
>JBJKRV010000666.1:0-5208 GCA_046704465.1 Opitutaceae bacterium
ACGCGGAGATCGATTTCGGCGGTGGTCACGCGGGTGACATCCCCCGCCGGGATTTCCAGGCGGGTCATGCCGGAGGCGGACGTGGGCAGGAGGGTCGGTAGCACCTGGAGCCAGACGAGATTTCGCCGGTTGAGATCGATCAGGGCATCGGTCATGAACCCGATGTCGGTGCCCGACCGGGCGTAGACTTCGGCCTCATCGAGGGACGTGTAGGTGAAGAACCGGGCATCCGGTGGCGGGGCCGGCAGATGGTATTCTCGATTGAGCCGCGCGACATTGCGCCGGTTGGCGAAGTAGTCGGGGACATCGATCGGCAGCGCCGCGACGGCTTCAAACCCCCGGCGGGTCAGATCGATTTTGCAGGCCGTGCCCGTCTGACGGATCACGGTCACCGGCACCGCCCGCTCCGGCCCGAACGGGCCGGCCGTGACAATGACGTCCGACAACCGCGGCGGGCCCTGGCACTCAAAGACAAAATCCGAGATTTCGCCGACCCTGTGACCGCCGGCCGAAACAACCGCGGTTCCGAAGAGGTGCTGGGCCTCCTGCAGGCCGGCGGGGGAGCGGGAGGCCGGAAGCGTGGTGAGCAGAATTCCGGAGGCAAGGGTGGCAATCAGATGGTGAGCGAGGACCGTCTTCATAATGGCGATTGGACGATGGGTCCGCTTCGAGGAGGGTCGGGTTCCCTTTGGGGGAGCCGCCGGGGCAGATTCGGGAGTCGCGGCGGGGACCGGCAGAGATAAGCGTTTCATTTCCGGGCGATCCGTGTATTGCGTGGATTCATCCATGGCGCGCATGCGGATACGGCAGATGTGGAAGGCGAAGATCGAGGGCCGGCTGCCGGCCGCAGGCTGGCCGGCGGCGCCGGACCTGCACCGCCCCGGATTCGCCGGTTGCGTCCTGGGGATCGACCCGAGCCTGCGGGGAACCGGTCTGGCCCTGATCGAATTTCGGCCCGGCCGACCGGCCCTCCTGTTGCGCGCGACCACCGTGCGGGTGCCGGCCCGTCTTTCGATGGCCGCCGCGCTGGCGCAGATCCATCGCGCCGTGACCGAATTTCTCGAGCAGGCGGAGGTGCGGCACGTGGCCCTGGAGCAAACCATCTACGTGCAGAACGTCCGCACCGCCCAGATTCTCGGCGCCGCCCGGGGGGCCGCCATTGCCGCCGCCGCCTTGCGGGACCGGCCGGTTTTTGAATACGCGCCGTTGCGCGTCAAACAGGCGGTGGTCGGCGTCGGTCGCGCCAGCAAGGTGCAGATGCAGCGCACGGTCATGGGCCTGCTGGGCCACGGGGCGGTGCTGGCCACCGATGAAGCCGACGCGGCGGGCGTGGCCCTGTGCCACGCCTTTACCTGGCGGGGCAACGACGACGCCTGACCGGCGTTGCCATCGGCGCAGCCATGACGAACCGGGACATCTACGCCCTCCTTGTCTTTGCGCTCACGTACCTGCTGATCTGCGGACGGCGCTGGAAGGTGCTGCCGCTGAACCGGCCGGCGGCGGCGCTGCTCGGCGCCGTGCTCATGGTGGCCGTGGGTGCGCTGACCCCGACCCAGGCCTACCGGGCGGTGGACTACGACACGATCGTGCTCCTCCTCGGCATGAGTCTCATCTCCGCCTACCTCTATCTCGGCGGCTTCTTCGACTGGACGGCGGACTGGGTGCTGCGGACCGCGCGCACGCCGCGCCGCCTGCTCTTCCTTCTGGTCGTGACCTCCGGGCTCCTGTCGGCGCTGCTGGTGAACGACACCGTCTGCCTGATGCTCACGCCGCTGATCGTGGCGGTGGTCGTGCGCGGCCGGCTGCCGCTCCTGCCCTATCTGCTGGCGCTGGCCATGAGCGCCAACCTCGGCAGCGTGGCCACGCTGGTGGGCAATCCGCAGAACATGATCATCGGGCACATGTCGGGGCTCCACTTCCTGTCCTTCTCCGCGTCCCTGCTCCCGGTCGCCGTGGTGGGTCTGGGCGTCGAGTTTGTCGTCCTCGATTGGGGCTTCCGTCGCGTGCTGGCCGCGGCCAGCCTTCAGCCCGAGCCGACGACGCCCCGGGCGGTCGACCGGCGCCTGCTGGGGGTGACGGGACTGGCAGTGGTCCTGATGTTCGGCGGATTTCTGGCCGGATGGAATCTGCCGTGGACGGCCCTGAGTGCGGCCGCCCTCGTCATGGTCCTGGCGCGGCGCGATACGCATGAGGTTCTCAAGCTCGTCGACTGGCATCTGCTGCTGTTTTTCGCGGGTTTGTTCGTGGTGGTGGCGGGGCTCAACCAGACGGGCCTGCCTTCCCGGCTCTTTGACCGGGCGCACGACCTCTTCGGCACGGCGGTGGCGAGTCAGGCCTGGAACCTGACGTGGTTCTCGGCCGCCGGCTCGAACGTCTTCTCCAATGTCCCGTACGTGTTGGTGGCGGGAAAGTGGATTCCCGGGCTGGCCGATCCCGCGCTGATGTGGAAGGTCATGGCCCTGGCGACGACCTTTGCCGGCAACCTCACGCTGCTCGGCTCCGTGGCGAACATGATCGTCGTCGAGTCCGCGCGCGGCCACATCGAGGTCGGCTTCTGGGACTACGCCAAGTACGGCATCCCGGTCACGGTCCTCACCACGGGGCTCGGCGTGGCGCTCCTCCTTTGGCTGCGTTGAGCTTCGTAGTCCGGTGTGACCGTCTTCCCGCGCACCGTCCCGCCGCTCGACCGGGGTCAAGGCCGCGGGCCGCGTTGGTCTGGGAAAAATATTGAACGGAATTTCCCGGGGCGCAGAATGCCCTTCGTGTCGTGTCACTACCCCTGACCTTCCGGCGCGACACGGACTTTCCCGCCGATGACTCAGAATCTCGTCGCGCTCGCAAAGATCACCATACCCCGAACCTCTGGAATCGTACCGAGAAAGCGCGCCTTCCGGCTGTTGGACGCCCGCTTGCGGCGTGGTGCCGTCTGGATGTCGAGCCCCGCCGGGTCGGGAAAAACCGCGCTGGCGGCGAGCTACGTCGGGACGCGTGCGCTGCCGTGCCTTTGGTATCGCGCCGACGCAGGCGACGGCGATCCTGCGACCTTCTTCTATTACCTGGGGATCGCCGCGAAGCGCTCCGTGCCGCACCTGCGGACGCCCCTGCCGTTGCTGACGCCCGAGTACCTGATGGGGGTGCCCGTGTTCGCCCGCCGCTTCTTCGAGGCGCTCTACCGCGTGCTCCGGCCGCCGTTTGCCATCGTCCTGGATGACTATCACGAGATTCCCGCCGACTCCCCGGGGCACGAGATCCTGGCCGCCGGCCTGTCGGTTGTCCCGCAAGGGGTCCGCGCGATCGTGGTGAGCCGGACCGCGCCCCCGGACGCGTTCGCGCGCCTGTTTGCCAACGGTGCCCTCGGACGCCTCGGCTGGGAGGAGATTCGCTTCACCGAACGCGAGACGGGAGCGATCGTGCGGTCCCGGGACCACGGACGGGTTCCGGCCGAATTGCTCGCTTTGCTTCACCGAAAAACCGAGGGCTGGGTGGCCGGCCTGGTGCTCCTGATCGCGGGCCTCAAGACGAGCAAGCTCGACCGCGGCTTCCTCGGCCGCCTCCCGTCGCAGGAGATCTTTGGGTACTTCTCGGCGGAGGTCTTCCTGAAGACGGACCCGACCGAACGGGCGTTTCTCCTTGCGACCGGCTTCCTGCCCTCGATGACGGTGCGCACCGCCGAGGCGCTCACCGGCGTCGAGACGGCCGGACGGATCCTGCACGGACTGAACCGGCGCGGGTATTTCACCGAACTGCATCCGGCGGGCGAGCCGGCCTATCGCTATCATCCGCTCTTCCGGGAGTTCCTCATGGCGCGGGCGCGGGAGGCGCTCGGGCGGGCGGCGGTCGCCGGGATCCTGCGCAAGGCCGCCGGACTGCTGGCGCGGCAGGGGCAGGTGGAGGCCGCGGTCGGTCTGCTGACCGAGGCTGCGGACTGGACGTCGCTGGCGGCGTTGATCGCTCAGGAGGCTCCGGCGCTCATGGCCCAGGGCCGGTGCCGGACGCTCACGCAATGGCTGGACCCGGTTCCGGAGCAATTGATGGAATCCTGGCCGTGGCTCCTCCACTGGAAGGGGATCTGCACGATGGCGGTCGCCCCCCCGGAGAGCCGGAAGATCCTGGAGCGTGCGCTCCACTTGTTCCAGAAGCGCGGTGACGACGCGGGATCGCTGGCCGCATGGGTCGGTGCGGTCGATGCCTGCTTCTACGATTTCGGCGATGCGCGGCCGCTCGATCCGCTGATCGACTGGATGGAGAAACGGGTGCGTCGCGGGGCCGGGTATCCCTCGCCGGATCTCGAGGCGCGCGTCGCCGCCTCGATGAGCACCGCCCTGATCTGGCGGCGCCCCGATCATCCCGGCATCCGCGGATGGGTGCAGCGGGCGTCATCCCTGTACGGCGCGGGCCGCGAGGTGCTCGTGAACGCACCGATCGGCGCCGGCACCTATTACAGTTGGATGGGCGCCGCCGCCGAGCACCGCCTGGTGGTGACGCAGGTGACCCGGGCGGCGGAGTCGGGTTCGGTGCCGCCGCTGGTCAAGATCGCAGCCAAGTTCATGGCGGCCCATTTCTACATGCAGGACCCGGGCGAGTACGACCGGGCGGTCCGTTCGGGCGCCGAGGGGCTCGCGCTGGCAAAGGAGACCGGCATCCATATTCTTGATTCACTGATCATCGGCCAGCTGGCGTTGGGCGCCTTGATCGCGGGCGATCGCGCCGGGACCGCCGCGCATCTCAAAAGGATGGAGGGGAGCCTGAGCGCGGGACGCCGGGCACCCAACGGCATTCACTACACGATTCTCTCCCAGCACTGCCTGATCACGGGCGCCATCGCCGACGCCCTGGCCTACAGCCGAAATGCACTGAGCATCACCGAAGCCATCGGAATACCGTTCCCGGAGGCGATGACGCGGGCGATGGTGGCCCAGACCGAGTTTGAAGCCGGAAACCGTCGCGACGCAATTCGCCAGCTCGTGCGCGCGGAACGGGCGTTCCGGCGGATCGGCAGCCGCGGCTTCGAGTATACGTGCCACCTCATCCGGGCGCATTTTGCGCTCGCCCTGGGCCGGCACAGCGACGCGCTCATGGCCCTGCGACGCGCCTTCGTGCTGGCGAGGGAGGAAGGCTACACGTTCGGAGCCTATTTCTGGCGGCGGGACGTGATGTGCCGCCTCTGCCTGAAAGCCCTCGAGTCCGGAATCGAGGTGGAATACGTGC
>JBJKRV010000667.1:0-4044 GCA_046704465.1 Opitutaceae bacterium
CAAGGCCTGTTGGCCTTCGGGGGCTTTCTAGCCTGGCTCCGTCGGGTCGAAGTGACCGGGGCGCCGCGGCCCCGGCCTTCGTCCCGGCTTCACCTCGGCGCCGGATTGCAGACCGGGGCCTCCATCCAGGCGCGTCGTCCGAGCCCCGATCAACGGCCGAGCATTATCTCGAACCGCTTCAGTCCAGGCGAAACGGTCCCGGCCCGGAGGCCAGCGCCTGCATCCAGGTCGACAGCTCCACCTGAAAGCGGCGGATGAAATTCTTCATCCCGACCATCAGGGTCGACATGCCATAGCGGTCCGCCTCGACCAGCGCCTGTTCCGCCGACCAGCCCTGGCGCAGGATGCGGTAGCAGGCCACAAAGGTGCCGGTGCGGTCGGACCCGTGTTCGCAATGCATCAGGACGGGTGGCGCCGAACCGTCGACCAGTTTGAACAGGCGGGCGATCTGTGCCTTCGTCGGCGCGCGCACTCCCGACAAGGGGATTTGGTGGTAGATGATCCCGTGCCGCTGCGCAAACGCCGCTTCGGCGGGTTTCAGGTCGCCCGGCATCCGCAGATTGACGAGGGTCTTCACTCCGCGCCGCGCGAGGATCGCCAGCGCCGCGGGGTCCGGCTGCCCGCTCCGCCAGAGACGCGCGTCGACCTTGCCGAAATTGGCAATGCCGTCGACCGGCGGCAGCCCGCGCCGGCCTGACGGCCGTCCCCCGCAAATCGAAGTCTTCAGCACCCCCAGATAGCGCGTCGGAACCAGAGCCATGATCGTGAATGTCCAGCGTTGAAACAGCAGACCGACGGCCCGGCTCATCCCCGCCGGAAACGGCGAACCGGGCAGACGTTCGCCAACATAGCACGCCGAAGTCGCTTGTTCGACCGTTGCCGGATTACGGAATCGTAATCTTCGGCCATTCGGTGATCGACTGGATTGAATCCGGCCAGCACGGGCCGGCGGCCACGGACATAACAGAGAGCACGGGCGTATTCCGCCAGGTGACACGGCGCGCCCTCGGCTCCCAATCCGCCTTTTCTTATCCCCCTCGTCCTCCTAGGATGCCCCTCGTGCGCGTTCTCGTCATCGAAGATGAGGCCAAGACCGCCGCCTACCTGCGGCAGGGGCTGACCGAAAGCGGCTTCGTGGTCGAGGTCTGCGCGCGCGGGGACGACGGGCTTGACCAGGCCCTCGCGACCGAGAACGACCTGATCATCCTCGACGTCATGCTGCCGGGGCGGGACGGCTGGTCCGTCCTCGACGCCTTGCGCCGCGCGGGACGGCAAACCCCGGTCCTCTTTCTCACGGCGCGGGACACGGTGCCCGACAAGGTGAAAGGCCTCGAGCTGGGCGCCGACGACTACCTCGTCAAGCCCTTCGATTTCGCGGAACTGCTCGCCCGCGTCCGCACCGTCCTGCGCCGCGGTCCGGCGCGCCAGGAGACCGTGCTGCGCATCGCCGACCTCCAGCTCGACCTCGCGCGCCGCCGGGCCGCCCGGGCCGGCACGAATCTCGATCTCACCGCCAAGGAGTTCGCGTTGTTGGAGCTGCTGGCGCGCCGCAGCGGTGAGCCCCTGTCCAAGACGCTGATCGCCGAGCAGGTGTGGGACATTCATTTCCACAGCGATCCGAACGTCGTCGAAGTCGCCATCCGCCGCTTGCGCGCCAAGGTGGATGATCCTTTTCCCAAGAAACTGGTGCACACGATGCGTGGAGTCGGCTATGTCCTCGAAGAGCGCTGAACCGCCGGCACCCCGGCGCGCGCCCGCGGGGCGGTCGTCCATCGTCGGTCGCCTGACGCTGCTCTACACGCTGTCGGCTTTCGGCATGCTGGTCCTGGCGGCGTGGTATCTGCACTGGACCCTCGCCGGAAACCTGCGGCACGAGGACGGCCAGTTTCTGGCCGACAAGGTGTCGCTGCTGCGGACAATCCTGCGGCACGAGGGCGCCGATACCGCCGACCTGAGGGAGGAGGTCGAGTGGGAGACGGCGGCGCTGCACTTCGCGAAATACTATGCCCGTGTGCTCGACGCCAACGGCCGGACGCTGATGGAGAGCCCGGGCATGAGCCGGGTCCTGCCGCCCGCCGCGTTTCCCGCCCCGGCGTCCGGCGCCCCGCTCGAATCCGACGTCGCCACCCGCTCCCTCGCCCACGGCCAACGATTCCTGCTGCTGGCGGCCGACGGCACCGACGGCCGGCACGAGATTCAGGTGGCGCTCGACGTCTCTCCCGAGGAGGCCTTCCTGCAACGCTACCGGCACAATCTGGCGTGGGCCGTCCTGTTCGGCGTCCTGTTCTCGGCCGTGGCCGGCGGGATTGTCGCCCGGCGCGGCATGCGCCCGCTGACCGAGTTGACCCGCACCACCGACCGGATCAGCGCCAGCCAATTGCATGCCCGCATCGCCGGCGAAAACTGGCCCCGGGAACTGGCCTCGCTGGCCCGGGGATTCGACCGGATGCTCGACCGCCTTGAGGATTCGTTCCGCCGCCTCTCGCAATTCTCGGGGGACCTGGCGCACGAACTGCGGACGCCGATCAAGAACCTGCGCGGCGAAGCCGGCGTGGCGCTCTCGCAGTCGCGGACGCCCGAGGAATACCGCCGCACGCTCGAGTCGAGCCTGGAGGAATATGCGCGGCTGACCACCCTGATCGACAACCTCCTTTTTCTCGCGCGGGCCGACAGCCCCACGGCCGAGGTCACGCGGGCCGAGTTCGACTCCCGCGAGTCGGTCGAGGGCGTGCGGGACTTTTATGAAGCCCTGGCGGAGGAATGCGGAGTCGAGTTGCAGTGCGAGGGCGAGGGGCGGGTTCGGGCCGATCCCGTCCTGTTCCGTCAGGCGGTCAGCAACCTGCTCTCCAATGCCCTCGCCCACACGCCCCGCGGCGGCCGCGTCCGAATCGCACTTGGAACGCGGCCGGACCGGGGCCTGGAGGTTACCGTCAGCGATACCGGCAGCGGGATCCCCGCCGAGCACCTGCCACACATCTTTGAGCGTCTCTACCGCGTGGACCCATCGCGTTCGCAGCATCCGAACGGGGCTGGGCTGGGGCTCGCGATCGTGAAGTCGATCATGACCCTCCACGGGGGCGCGGTGGACGTCGAGAGCCAGGTCGGGCACGGCACCCGTTTCCGCCTCAGCTTTCCGGCCGGCTGAGCGCCGAGGCCGGAGCAGGGTTCCACTCCGCCGGCATAAGGCGGCCGCCCGCGGCGGCTCGCGTCCCGCGCCGGAGTCGCCGTCGCGACGGATCGAAATTTCCACCAAGGAATCCGCCGCACGCCCGTCATAACCGGTGAAGGAAGGCCGCTCCCGGCCCACTCTTCCCGTAACGAGCCCGCGAAAAGCCTGCTGCAGTCATCCCACTCGATCGCGATCTCCTCCGGTCAACCGAAACCTCAACGCCCCACCCCCAAAGCCAAACGACCACATCATTGGCGCCACGGTCTCCGCCGTCTCGCTCGGCGCGCTGCTCCTTGGATTCAACGGCATCAGGCCGCAGGCGCCGGCCGTGCCGCAACCCGAAGAATTGATCAGGATCACGGATCCTCTTCCCCCGCCGGACGAACCGCCGGTGCGGGTTTCGGACCTCGAACCAACCGCCTCGACGAAAACGCTCGTCGCGCTGCCCAGCCTGCCGGACATTCCGCCAATCGATCCGCTCGGGCATTTGGTGCAGGAGGTCGAACCCCCGCCCCCGCCCGGCGTCGATCCGATCAGCGGCATCGTGAGAATTCCCCGCGCCGGCGTCGGCGACATCGGCCGTGCCGTCGGCAAGGTCTTCAATCCCGACCAACTCGACCGGCTTCCGGTGGCGCGCGTCCAACAACAACCCATTTATCCCTACGAAATGCGCAAGGAGGGTCTCACCGGCATGGTCGAGGTCGGATTCATCGTGACGGCTTCAGGCGACGTCGCCGACGCCTACGTGATCCGTTCCACGAACCGCGGCTTCGAGGCTTCGGCGCTCCAGGCGGTCAGCCGGTGGAAGTTCCGGCCCGGTCTGCGCGGCGGGCGCGCGGTCAACACTCGGATGTCCGTGCCCATCGTCTTCAACC
>JBJKRV010000668.1:0-9088 GCA_046704465.1 Opitutaceae bacterium
GAGGTTCAGACGCAGCCGCTGCGTCATCTCCTCGGCAAAGCGATAGGTCTCCGGAAACAGGTAGCCGGTGTCGATGAATACGACGGGGATTTCCGGGACCAGGCGGGTCACGAGATGAAGCATCGCCGCCGACTGGATGCCGAAGCTCGTCGTCATGATCAGCCCGCGACCGTGCGTGCGGACGGCCCACTCGATCCGCTCTTCTGGCGTGGCCCGCTCCAGGCGTTCGTTCAATTCGATCAGATCGGTTTTTGGCGCCGTTGGCGCGATTGCGATAGGGCCGTTCATTGGCGCGCGGAATGTATTTAGATTGGTTCTTTAGTAAAGATATATTGTGGCATCGGCTAAATCTTATGGATTAAGCTATTAGGTGATCTGTTTTTGCCTGATTGACTGCCAAAAACCCCGCCACAGGTTCGCACGGGCTCACGACCTCCTCCGCCCGACGCCGGGGGACTTGTGGCCGGCTGAGGACGGCCACCACCCGTAGGCGGCGAGGAATTGGTGCAATCTCGGGTCGGCAACCGAAAGCGGGGGCAGCCAGAGCCCCAGGCGCTTTCGGTTCCACCAGCGTCCGTCCGGATTTCCCGGCCGCGCGAACGAATACTGCCACAACACGGCGCGGATGTAGCGCGGGGGGCGTCTGGGGAACGGATTGCGCGCGAACAGACTCAGTGCGCCCGGATCGTTGTGCAGGAGCTTCCACACCAGGTGCAGGGTCCATGGATATTGCTGCGGCGTTCCCATCGCGGCGAACCACATCTGCCAGTCGAGCCGCAGTTGGTAAGGCGCCACCTGCGGCGGCCTTGTCCGCACGTCCACCGGCAGGCCCTTGTAGGGGTACGGTCGCCAGGCAGCCGCATCGTCGGGCACGACCGAGTCCGTGCCCTCAAAGACCACGTTATATCGGACGCGGCCCACCGTGCCGAAGGCGCCGTAGGTGTTCACCAGATCGAGACGATCGAACGAGGCGTTCATCCGCTGCCGCGGCGAGATAAGGTTAAGCGCCGGATCGACGCTCAGGAAGACGACCAGCACCGTGACCGCCCCGGTCACCCAGCGCTGACCGCGGCTCGGAACGGCCGCGCTGGCGGCAGCCGACGCCCGCGTGACCAGACTTCGCGGCAGGATCCTCCCCCACAGGCCGTCGTCCAGACAAGCCAGCGCCGGAATGATGGTGAGCCAGTTCAGGAAGCTGAGATTGCCGCTGAGGATCAGAATGCCTTGGAACACGATGATCACGATTCCGGCGATCCGCCGGCCGAGACACTGCCAGAAGACGAACCAGGGCGCGACGAGCTCCGCCAGGTCGTTGACCAGCACACCGGCGCGCAGGACCAGATGCGGCAGAAAATCGAACCATCGGCTCAAGGGATTGGGGAGGGGCTGCGTCTCGAAGTGGTAGTAGAGGGCGGTCAAATTGCGCCATACCACGTCGCCCCGGAGCTTGATCAGCCCGGCGCCGACCATCACCCGGAAGATGAGCCACCGAAACAGCCAGATGACCGGTTCCGGCGGCGCGCGGCGCGGGAACGGCCGGCCGTCGAGCAGCGGGACCAGAAAGACCGCCAGGAAGCCGGTCTCGCACAACTGCGATTCCCAACCGAACCCATACCAGTCCTGTCCGACATGCACGAGTGACAGGTACAACGCCCACAACACCGCCAGCATGATCGCGTTCGCGTATCCGCCCAGCACCACGAGTGAGAGCAGGAGGCCGATCCAGGAAAGCGTCAGCAACGCCGCATCGGAGTGTCCCAGCCAGAAGAGCGACGGCAGGTGCAGGAAGCCCTCCCAATTCGAACCGTAGAATTCCCGCACCCGGGCGAGGTAGCTGCCGGCCGGCAGCAGGCCGTCCGATCCGATCAGCGGCAGGATCTGGTTGATCGCGACCAGGAAGGCCACGGCATAGACCAACCCCAGCAGGCGGAGGATCATGAACCGCGTCAGCCAGTAGGAGGATCGATTGCGGGGGTCGCGATCAGGCGGCGGCGCCACGCCCTAACTTCCGCCGACGAGGCGGAAATTCAAACCGGCGGATCGTTCGGCGCGGGCGGCGGATTTTCGCCGCCGCGATTTGCGGAAACTTCGGCATGGTGTACGGGGTCTTGAACGCACACCCACGTCCAAAATGAGTGACCCAACCTCCCTCCCTCCGCCGGTGCTCGGCGGCCAAGATGATCCGATCGATTACGCCGTGCGCGGCGAAGATCTCCAGTATGTCGACATCACCCTCGATCCGGGGGAGTCGGTCGTCGCGGAGGCCGGCGCGCTCTTCTACATGGAGGACGGGGTCGCCATGCAGACGGTGTTTGGCGACGGCTCGCAGCAGCATACCGGCTTTCTCGGCTCGCTCATCGGGGCGGGCCAGCGACTGCTCACCGGCACGTCGCTGTTCATGACGATCTTCCAAAATCAATATTCGGGGCGGCGGATCGTGGCCTTCGCCGCGCCGTACGCCGGCAAGATCCAGCCGGTGCGCCTCGCCGACATCGGCGGCGAACTGATCGTCCAGAAGGATTCGTTTCTGTGCGCCGCCAAGGGGGTCGCCATCAGCATTGCCTTCCAGCGGCGGATCGGCGCCGGGCTGTTCGGCGGCGAGGGATTCATCATGCAGCGCCTGCAGGGGCACGGCTGGGCCTTTGTCCACGCCGGCGGCACCTTGTACCAGCGCGATCTGGCGCCCGGCGAGCAGCTCCGGGTCGACACCGGCTGCATCGTCTCCTTCCAGCCTTCGGTATCGTACGACATCCAGATGATCGGTGGGGTCCGCAACGCGCTGTTCGGCGGCGAGGGTCTGTTTCTCGCGACTCTGACCGGACCGGGTCGTGTCTGGCTGCAGTCCCTGCCCTTCAGCCGCCTGGCGGACCGCATCATTGCCGCGGCTCCGCAATATGGAGGCAAGTCAGTGGGCGAAGGCTCGCTGCTCGGCGGCCTGGGGCGTCTGATCGACGGCAATCAGGGCTGAACCGGCGAGACGGGCGCGAGCCTCTCGCATCCGACTAGCACGCTGATCGACGGGACGCGCCTCGGCAGGCGGCCTTCCGCCGTTCGCCTCGAGCCGGCATGCCCGGTGGAACCCGCACTCCGTGCGGGTTCGCACGTGGCCCGACATCGAACCCGACGGGTGAGCCCGCCCGGCCGCCTCAGAGCGCGGCCAGCAAACGTTCGATCTCCGCCTTCTTGGCCTGGAGGTCGGCGAGTTGTTTGCGGGCGCCTTCGATCACCGCCGGCGGCGCCTTGCCGGTGAACGCCGGGTTGGCCAGTCGCGCCTCGGTGGCTGCGATCAGCGGACCCAGCTTCGCCAGCTCCCGCGTCAACCGCTGCTTTTCAGCCGCGACGTCGACGGTCGCGGCCAGATCCAGATAGAGGGTTCCCAGCGGCGTCACGGACGCCGGCGCACCCTCGACCGCATCGCGTCGCAGCAACTCCGCCGCACCGCACATCCGCAGGACCTTGGCGAGGTTGTCGTTGATCGCCCGCCAATCGGCGTCGTCCGCGATGATCAGCAGGCGCACGTCCTTTTTGGCAGCGAGGTTGTGGGTCGCCTTGAGCGCCCGCGCCTGCGTCGCGAAGGTCTTGAGCCGCTCGACCACCGCGATCGCCGCCCGGTCGAGCTGCACGCCGGCGTGCGTCAGGGCGCCGCCCAGACCCGAGGCGTCGCCGAGCCGTCCGGTCGTCATCAACAGGGTGCCCTCGGCTCCGTAGCCGAGCAGGCTCCACAATTCCTCGGTGATGAATGGAATGAACGGGTGCAGGAGCAGCAGGATTTCGCGCAGCACCAGATCCTGGATCGCCAGGCAGTTCGCACGGGTCGACGGATCCTGCAGCTTCGCCTTCGAAACCTCCACGTACCAGTCGCAGAAGTCGTTCCAGAAAAACGCGTAGAGGCCCTGGGCCGCCGCGCTGAACTCGAACTCGCGGAAACAGCGGTCGATTTCGCGCAGCGTGGCGAGCAGCCGGTCGAGGATCGCGTGGTCGTCGGCGTCGAACTTCGCCGGTTCCAGGCGTTCGATGATGGCGGCCAGCGACGTGTTGTCGGCCATCGGCCCGCCGAGCTGGCGGAAGCGACAGGCATTCCAGAGCTTGTTGCAGAAGTTCTTTCCCGCCTCGATGCGCTCCTCCGCGAACCGGATGTCCTGGCCCTGCGGCGCGATCGACACGATGCCGAAGCGCAGCCCGTCGGCCCCGTACTTGGCAATCAGGTCCAGCGGGTCGGGTGAGTTGCCGAGGGATTTCGACATCTTCCGGCCGAGATGGTCGCGGATGATGCCGGTGAAGTAGACATGGCGGAACGGAATCCGGCGCGCCGGAGGCTCGCCCGGGCGGATGAACTCCAGGCCCGCCATGATCATGCGCGCGACCCAGAAGAAGATGATGTCCGGGCCGGTGACCAGCGTGGACGTCGGGTAGAAAAAGTCGAAATCGGCGCCTTGCATTGCCGCCGGGTCCGGCCAGCCGAGGGTGGCAAACGGCCAGAGCCAGGATGACGCCCAGGTGTCGAGCACGTCGTCCTCCTGTTCCCAGTTCTCCGGGTCGGCCGGGCCGTCGAGGGACACGTGCACCTTGGCCGGGTCCTGCAGATCGGCCTCGGTCAGTTTTTCGCGCTCGAGTCCCTTGCGGTACCACACCGGGATGCGATGCCCCCACCACAGCTGGCGGCTGATGCACCAGTCCTGGATGTTTTCGAGCCAGTGCAGGTAGACCTTCGTCCAGCGCTCCGGATGAAACCGCACCAGACCGTCGCGCACGACGGCCTTGGCTTCCTCGACCCGCGGGTAGCGCAGCCACCACTGCCAGGTCAGGCGCGGCTCGATGGGCACTCCGGCCCGCTCCGAATAGCCGACGTTGTTTTCGTAGGGCTGCTCTCTCACCAGGGCGCCGGCTTCCCTTAGCAGCTCCGCCGCCTGCTTCCGTCCGGCAAACCGCTCCAGGCCGGCGAGGCCGGGACCGGCCAGCTCGTTGAGCGTGCCGTCGGGGTTGAGCACGTCGACGGCCGGCAGCCCGTGCCGCTGGCCGATGTCGAAATCCGCGCGGTCATGGGCCGGCGTGATCTTGAGGGCGCCGGTGCCGAATTCCCGGTCGACCGCCGCGTCCGCCACGATCGGAATCTGCCGGCGCACCAGCGGCCGCCAGACGTGAAGTCCGGCCAGTCCCTGGTAGCGCGGGTCCTCCGGATGCACAGCCAGCGCGGTGTCGCCCGGAATCGTCTCCGGCCGCGTCGTGTCCACCTCGATGAACCGACCGGCCTGCTCCGCCACCTCGTACCGCACGCGGTACAGGAGGCCCTTGACGGGCTTCATCTCCACCTCCTCGTCGGACAAGGCCGTCAGCGACGCCGGGCACCAGTTCACCATGCGCTTGCCGCGGTAGATGTGGCCGCGGCGGAAAAGTTCGACGAACACCGTCAGCACGGCACGCGAAAATGCCGGATCCATCGTGAAGGCGGTCCGGTCCCAGTCGCACGAGGCGCCCAGAGCCCGCAACTGCCGCAGGATGATGCCGCCGTGCTTCTCACGCCACGCCCGCACCCTCTCCAGAAACGCCTCCCGGCCCAGGTCGCGGCGATGCAGCTTCTGCTTGCGCAACTCGCGCTCGACCACGGTCTGGGTGGCGATCCCGGCATGGTCGGTTCCGGGCACCCACAGGGACACCCGCCCCTCGAGCCGCGCCCGCCGGACGAGGATGTCCTGCAGCGTGTTGTTCAGCACGTGTCCCATGGTGAGCATGCCGGTCACGTTCGGCGGCGGGATGACGATGCTGTAGGCTTCCCGGCCGGTGGCGGCACGTCCCGTGAACGCGCCGGCCTCCAGCCAGGCGGCATACCACTTGGTCTCCACGTCGTGCGGTTCGTAACTCTTGGTGATCTCGGCCATTGGGTAGAGGGTGAGCCGGCGAGCTAAAAACCCGCCCGGAGGCGGGGCAAGCGATTTAGTCGGACGCGGTTGGACGGTTCGGCCGATGCTGCAGGCCCGGCCCGGTCCGGGGCGCCGGCCGGCTCCGACGCGGGGGCCGACGGGGCGCCGGCACCCGCCTTGCCCACTGCCATTTCCGGCTTTGCGCGGTCCGCGGTTTGCTGCTCACTAGGCCTTTCCATGTCCGGCCGAGTTCAAAAGCACGCCCGCGAGCGGCTCAACTTTGAGGGCGAGGTGCCGAAGCCCCAGCGGCTGGCCGCCTGCAAGACGTTCCTGCGCCTGGAGAGCGCCCTGATTCGCATGCACCATGACGCCGGCGAACCGGGCACAAGGATCGTCCAGGCGCGCGCGGCGATGCTCGACGTGATGCTCTCGCATCTATTCGACTACGCCGTCGAATCGTACCAGCGGGCGCACGGGGCCATCGCCTCCCCCGTCTGCCTGATCGCCCTCGGGGGGTACGGCCGCCACGAGCTCAGCCCCCAGAGCGACATCGACGTCATGTTCCTCTTCCCCTCCAAGGTGAAGCCGGCGGTCGTCAAGCCGCTGCAGGAGCACCTGGTCAACGAGATCCTCTACATCCTGTGGGATTGCGACCTCAAGGTCGGGCACTCCACCCGCACAATCGACGAGGTGTTCGGCGAGGCCCGGAAGGACATCCAGACCAAGACGGCGTTGCTCGAGTCGCACCTCGTCGCCGGCCAGGCCTCGCTCTACGAAACGTTTGCCGCCGCCTACCGCAACTTTGCCACCACGGAGAACCCGCGGGGCTACATTGCCGCCCGCCTCGACGACCAGGCCACGCGCCGGGCCCGCTATGGCGACTCGGTCTTCCTGCAGGAGCCCGACATCAAGAACGGCGTCGGCGGACTGCGCGACTACCAGAACGCCCTGTGGATGGCCCGCGTGAAGCTCGGCATCGAACGCATGGAGGAGCTGCACACGCTGCAATACCTGCGGCGCAAGGAGCTCGCCGACTTCCAGCGCGCCTACAACTTTCTCCTGCGCGTCCGCAACGAACTGCATTTTCTCAGCAAGCACGCGACCGACCTCCTCGACCTCGAGGTGCAGCCGCGCGTGGCCCTGCACCTGGGGTATCGCCATCAGAATCTGCTGCATCGGGTCGAGGACTTCATGGCCGACTATTACCGGCAGGCGCAGGCGATCTACCGGATTTCCAAGATTGTCGAAAGCCGCCTGGCCCTGGCGATCAGCAACCCCCGCGAGACCTCCCGCCTGTCGTTTCGCGAGATGCTGCGGCGCCGCCGGTACGAGCGGGCCAAGGAGATCGACGGGTTTGTGCTCCGCGACCGCGAACTGGCCGCGGGGAGTCCCTCGGTGTTTCGGGACGACCCGGTCCGTCTCATCCGCCTCTTCCGGCATTGCCAGCAGCTCGATGCCCGGCCGGATTTCAACCTGACGACCCTCGTGCGTGAATCGCTGCCCCTGCTGACCCGCCGGGTGACGGAGTCGGCCGATGCCAGCGTCAGCTTCCGCAGCATCCTGGAGGAGGCCGGGGCGGTGTTTCCGGCCCTCCAGCAGATGCATGAGCTCGGCGTCTTGGGGCGTTTCATCCCGCCGTTCGACCGGCTCACCTGCCTTGTTCAACACGAGTTCTATCACCGGTACACAGCCGACATCCATACCCTGAACGCCATCCGCGAGCTGGACCGCGTCTTCGCCGAGGCGGAGCCGATCACGCTCAAATACCGCCGCGAGCTGCACGAGACTTCGACGCCGACCCTGCTCTATCTCATCCTGCTGCTGCACGACATCGGCAAGAGCCTTGGGATCAAAGATCACAGCGAGAGCGGGGTCCGCCTGGCGGGGCCCATCCTCGAGCGTCTGCAAATCGACTCCAAGAATCGCGAGCTGGTTGCCTTCGTCATCAAGAATCATCTGAACATGGCACGATTCTGGCAGCGGCATAATCTCGATGATCCAAATTCCGCCGCTGCCTTTGCCGAAATGGTTGGCGACGCCGAGAAGCTTCGCTATCTCTATGTGCACACCTTTTGTGATGCCCGCGGCACCGCCGCGTCGCTCTGGAATGGCTATAAGGATACCCTGCACACCACCTTGTTTGCCGCCACGTTGGAGCGCCTCGTGCACGGCGACGCGGTGGAAAAGCGAAATCGGGAACGCAAGGAAATGATCCACAAGGAACTGATCGCCAAGCAGATCCCCGGCGTGAGCAATGAGGAGATCGCCGCGCATTTCAACCTGCTTCCGGAACGTTACTTCGTCCACACGGAGGCGGTGGAAATCGCCCTGCACATCCAGATGGTCAACCGGCTGCTCAAGTCGATCAGCGAGTCGGACTCGGTGAGTTCGCTGCGCCCGGTCGTCGAATGGAAGGACGATCTCAACCGCAGCCTGACGGTGGTGAATGTCGTGACCTGGGATCGCGCCGGACTGTTCTACCGGCTGGCCGGCGGTTTCAGTGTGGCCGGCCTGAACATTTTGAGCGCCAAAGTCATCTCGCGATCGGACCACATCGCAATCGACACGTTTTCCGTGGTCGAGCCCGGGCGCGGCGTGGTCCAGAACCAGGAGGCGATGGAGACGTTTGCGCGGGCGATCGAATCGGCGCTCACCCAGGGCCGCGACCTCTGGCCCGACATTCTTGCCCAGGCCCGGAAACTGGCCTCCAGCCGATTCGGGGCGGCCGCGCCGGCGCCGCTGCACGCATCCTCCTTCCCCCCCACGGTGGAGGTGTACCATGAGATCTCGATGCAGCGCACGATCATCGACATCCAGGCGCGGGATCAGATCGGGCTGCTCTACCGCCTCGCCAAGGCGATTTTTGACCACGGCTTCGACATCACGTTCGCCCGGATCAACACCGAGCGCGGGATCGCCCTCGACACCTTCTACATCGAGAGCGCGAACCACGAGGCCACCGAGGATACCGCCCGGCTTCACGCCCTGCGCGATGCCCTGCTTGAGGTGATCAAGATCGAGGCGCCGGCTCCGGCCGAGCAGGCGGGTTGAATCGGCTTTCGGAAGTCGTAATTGCGGCCGGTTCCCCCACACTGCCGGCCGTGGATCCGCACCGTTCCAATCCCGATTCCGCGTCCTCCACCGGTCAACCGCCGCCGGAGCCGGCCGATCCGCGCGTCCTGGCCGCCCTCTACCGGATCACGGCGCTGATCGGACAGACCGACGATCCC
>JBJKRV010000669.1:0-3959 GCA_046704465.1 Opitutaceae bacterium
CCGCCACCACGGGATCTATTCGACGCGAGTCAGTGTTCATGAGCGGCTTCCTTGAACCTCTGCCATTCGGACCAGAATTCGTCGGCCAGCAGGCGTTTCACCTCGGCCGGATCGACCGGGCGCCCGAGTTCCTGGCGCAACGACGTGACCCTGCCGTCGGTGATGCCGCAGGGTACGATGCCGGCGAACGGCCCGAGGTCGTTGTTCACGTTGAGGGCAAATCCGTGGAAGGTGACCCAGCGCCTCACCCCCACGCCGATCGCCGCGAGCTTGCGCGAACCCAGCCACACGCCGGTCTGGCCGGACCGGCGTCCGGCCGCCAGCCCCAGACAACCGACCGCGTTGATCACCACCTGCTCGAGCAGGCGGAGGTACGCGTGCAGGTCCCGCCGCTCCGTCAGGCTCACGATCGGGTAGCCGACGATCTGACCCGGACCATGATAAGTGATGTCACCGCCGCGGTTCGTGTCGACCACCTCGATGCCGTGCCGCGCGCGGTCGGCGTCGCCCCAGAGCAGGTGTCGGGCCGCGCCCTGGCGCACGCCCAGCGTGTAGACGGGCTCGTGCTCGGTGAAGATGAGGGTGTCGTCAATTTCGCCCGCCAGGCGCCGTCCGACCATTTCCTCCTGGCGCCGCCAGGCGTCGCCGTAGGGCGTCCGACCCCAGTCGATGGTGGCGGCGGAGCGGGCGGAGGTGGAGACGGTCGCGGACATGGACGGGCTCCACTATCGCCGCGGCCGGTGTCCCACGCAACTCTTGCCGCCCTGCCCGGCGCCCGCAGGCTCGACGGTGTGACGGCGGCCATCCTGGTGACCCTGCAGGCGGTGTTCATGACGGCGCTCATGGTTCCGACCGGTCCGGTGCATCACCCGCTGTGGGTGCCCGCGTTGCTCGTGGTGGCCGGCGCCGCCTGGCTGGCGTGGACCCTGGCGGTAAATCCCCCGCACAACATTCACATCCGGCCCATACCCAAGCCGGGCGGCCGCCTCGTGACCACCGGGCCGTACCGACTGGTGCGCCACCCGATGTATTTCGGCGTGCTGCTGTTCTGCGCCGGACCCCCGCTGCTGTGGCCGTCTTGGTGGAAGCTGGCGGCGTGGCTGGCGCTCGTCGCGGTGCTTTGGACCAAGGCGCGACGGGAGGAGACGGCGCTGTGCGCGTGTTTTCCGGAGTACCCGGCCTTCCGGCGGGCCCGGCGTTTCCTCATCCCGGGCCTGTGGTGAGGCCGGGGCGGGCGCCGCGCCGGTTTCAAACCGGCCGGCTTCCGGTTCCGGTCCAAGCCGTTCCTCGTCTCCTGGCGGACAGATCGGAGGTTTGTCACGTAATACGTGACAAACTCCGGCGGCCGCCCGCTGGGCGACGCCCGGTCGGTCGAGCGGGTCTTCGACCGCCGGGTAGCACCCGGAGGTATCCGCGGCGACTGCCCGAGGATTCCAGGACCAACGCGAGCAGGGTCGGTGTCGATCCAAAGAAACCCGTTGCGCCGTGCCGACCGCACTGCCACCGTCGCGGGTTCCATGAGCGAGATCCCGACCGAGATCACCCATGACCAGTACGCGGTGCGGCTCAAGAAGCTGCAGGATCTGCGCGCCGCCGGGACCGATCCTTTTCGGGCCGCCTTCACGCCCACCCATTTTTCCGCCGGGGCCATCGCCCGGTACGTCGACGGCCAGGACAACGCCGAGACCGTCGCCGTGGCGGGCCGCCTCGTCGTGATCCGTGACATGGGCAAGAGCCAGTTCGCCAAGATCCTGGATCAACAGGGCGTCATCCAGTTGTACGTGAAGAAGGACGTCGTGGGTGAAGAGGCCTACGCCGCCTTCAGGCGGCTCGATCTCGGCGATTTCGTCGGCGCCGAAGGCACGCTGTTCAAGACCAAGACGGGCGAAATTACGGTCCGGGTGGCCCGCGGCGTGCTCGTGGCCAAGGCGCTGCGGCCCCTGCCGGAGAAATGGCACGGTCTCACCGATCCGGAGCAGGTCTACCGGCAGCGTTACCTCGACCTGATCGTGAACCCCGAGTCGCGCGACCGGTTGATCAAGCGCTCGAAGATCGTGTCGGCCATCCGCCGTTTTCTCGAGGACCGGGGATTCCTCGAGGTGGAGACACCGGTGTTGCAGTCCGTGGCGGGCGGCGCCGCGGCGAAGCCGTTCGTCACCCATCACAACGCGCTCGGCTGCGACTTCTACCTGCGGATTTCGCTGGAGCTGCACCTCAAGCGGCTCCTGGTGGGCGGCTGGGACCGGGTCTTCGAGATCGGCCGCAATTTCCGCAACGAGGGCCTGTCGCGGAAGCACAATCCCGAGTTCACCATGCTCGAGGTCTACCAGGCCTACTCCGACCACCGCGGGATGATGACCCTGATCCGGAACCTGTTCGCGACGCTCTGCGGCGGCGTGCTCGGCACGTCAGAGGTGAAGCACGCGCCGAGCGGGGAGTCGATCAACCTGGCAGGCGAGTGGCGCGAGGCGCGGTACAAGGACCTGATCGTGGCCGAGACCGGCGATGCGGATTGGTTCGGCCGCAGCAAGGCGGAGAAGGCCGCGGCGGCGGAGAAACTGGGGCTGGCCGTCGACCCGCGCTGGGAGGAGTTCGAGATCACGCAGGAGGTCTTCTCGAAGCGCATCGAGCCGAAGCTGATCCAGCCGACGTTTGTGCTCAACCTGCCCAAGGAGCTCTGCCCCCTGGCCAAGATCAACCGCGAGGATCCCTCGACGCTCGACGTGTTCGAGCTGGTCATCGGCGGCATGGAGATCGCGCCGGCCTATTCCGAGCAGAACGATCCGTTCGTGCAGCGGGAGATGTTCGAGAAGCAGGCGGGCGAGGAGAAGCAGAACATTGATCACGACTTCCTGCTCGCCCTCGAACACGGCATGCCGCCGGCGGGCGGCATGGGCGTGGGCATCGACCGCCTCTGCATCCTGCTGACCGGCGCGGAGAGCATCCGCGACGTCATCCTTTTCCCGCAGTTGCGGCCGGCCGGTCCGGGGGCCGGAAATGCGGGTGGGGCGGCTTGAGGAGCCGGGGCCGGTCGCGGTTCGGTTCTTGAGACGGCCACGGAATAGGCCGATTATCAACGGCTTCCAGAATCGAGGCGCCCGCCTCGAACCGGAGGCGTCCGCGGCGGTCAATCACGGGATCGTCAAACGGGAACGGGCTTCCAGGCACCCCAATGGGCAGTCGTGTCACGGCCCGGGATCAAGGGGTGAACGCCATGAAGACACGGATTTGCATCGCGAGGTTGGCCGCCGGATTGATCGGCTTGGTCGGCGCGGGATTCCTGTCGTCCTGTGCGGTGGACGCCGGCCCGCCCTACTATGCGACGTCGGACTACGGGCCTCCGCCCGGAATCGTGATCGACACCGACGCCGATTTCTACGGTCCGCTCGGTGCCTACGGCCGCTGGGTCATGCTCGCCGGGTACGGGCGCTGCTGGGTGCCCGACGGCGTGGGAGCCGATTGGGAACCGTACGAAGACGGGCGCTGGGTCGACACCGACGAGGGCTGGTATTGGGACAGCTTTGAACCGTGGGGTTGGGCGACGTGTCACTACGGCCGCTGGATCGACGATGACGAGTTCGGTTGGTGTTGGGTCCCGGCGACGCAGTGGGGACCGGCCTGGGTCTCCTGGTGCTCGGCAGGCGACGATATCGGCTGGGCGCCCCTGCCGCCAGCGGGTGGATTTGGCTGGCGGGCCATCTTTGCATGGCACGAGCACCGCGTGCCGTCGCGTCATTATGTCTTCGTGCGCCGGCGCAATTTCATGGATGCGGTGCGGCCGGACGCGGTGGCTGGTTCGGCGGTTGTCCGTGCGGACCGCGATCTTCCGAGCGACCGCTTGCGGGTGGACAACGACGGGCCGAGCCCGGTCATGATCGCCCAGGCCAGGGGGCGGCCGTTGCGACGGATGCCGGTGCGGGAGTTGCGCGACCGCGAGAATTCCCGGGTTGGGCCGCAAC
>JBJKRV010000670.1:0-3627 GCA_046704465.1 Opitutaceae bacterium
GGACGAGGAGACGGACTTGGCCGCCACCTCCGCCTGGTCGGCCGCGCCGCCACCCGATGTCGCCACGGTCCCATCCGCCGCGGGCTCGGCCGCAACATTGGTCCCCCGCGCCGGACGGAATGCCGGACGGGGCTTCTCGCGCGTGTTGATCCAAAGCTGGCGGCGCCGGTTGCGATTCAACCAGTACAGGTCCCCGTCAAATTCCAGATACGCGGGGGGATCGTCCGGGCCGGCGGGAATGGCGAAGCCGCATTCCTTCAGGGCCTCCACCAGATCCTCCTCCGATTGCTTGAACGCCTTGGCGAGGTACTCGACGCTCGCCGCCTGTCCGGGGCCATGCGGGTTTCGCCGCAGATGGGGACGGATCGCCTCGAAGAACGTCGGCAGCTCCTCGTCATCGAGCGGATCAAATTCCTCGTCGGCGTCGTCCGCCTCCTCTTCATCGATCGACCGCAGGGACTCCTCGCGGGCCAGCAGCGATTCGCGGCGTTCCTCGGCCTCGGCGCGGAGCGCGGCGGGATTGGGGGCCGACGCCATCCGCTCCTCGGGCGGGCCCGGCACGACGGCGGAAGCCGAAGCCGGCGCGGCGGATCCGGCGGATTCAACCTCCCAGTCGCGCAGCACCGGCCGGCGGGCGAGGCCCTGAAAGGCCAGCGGATTGTCGGGGCGGGTCTGAAAATGAATGATCTCCCATCCTTCCCGGCCGAGCTGATTCAGGTTTTGCTCGAGCAGTTGCGGGGAGGCGAAGCCCAGCGCTCCGCTGGTGATGATCTTGTATTCCCAATTTGGCATGTCGTGCGAAAAGAGGCTCACCCATCCCAGAACCCCGCCGCAATGCCGAGCCTAAAGTGACGGGACCGATTTCGGCCGTTCACCGCGCCAGGGTCGCGGTGGTGCGGAAGAACCGGTGCTGCACGGGGCGGCGCTGGTCCGGAGTGAGCGGCGGCAGGTCCGGCAGCGAGTCGGCCTTGGCGGTTCCCAGCAAGGACCCGCAGGCGGCGCGAAACGCCGTCCAGCGCTCGCCGAGCGCACCCGCGTCCTCAAGCGCCGGCGCGGCCGCCACCTGCCGCAACAGGCTCCGCCATTCGGTCATCAACCGGTCGATGTCGCCGCGGCCGGCGAACTCGTGGGCCGCGGCCAGCGCGCCGCGCGACGTCTTTTGCTCGATTCGCGCCCGCACCACCTCGGAAGCGCCGAAGCCGTACTGCAGCGGCACGCCGAGCTCCAGCCAGCCTGCCACCGTGAATCGCCGGTAGGCGTGCTCGCAGGCCCGCGCCAGCCGGCCCAGCAGGCGGGGATTGGTGCCCGAAAACCGGTCGCCGGCGAACAGGTTCGCACCGTCGAACACCAGCTCGTCGAGCGGATAGCGCGGGTCCTCGAGCGCTGCCGCCAGCGCCAGCCCCTCGGGCCCCAGAAACAGGGCCGCGATCTGCCCCCGCGGGGCGAGCCGCAGGTCGCGGTCGAGCAATCCCAGCTTCTGCCACTGCCAGAGGAGCGTGGGCTGGGGACTGAGGGCAAGGCATTCGTCGCGCCAACGGCAGGTTCCACAGACCGGGTACGGATTGCGTCCGCGCCGGACCAACCGGGCCCGACCGGTGTCCGTGCGTTGGCCGCAGGGCAACGCGGCCGGATCGAGACCCGCGGTCACTTCGATGCCCACGGTCAACGGCTCCGACGCGAAGAAGCGGGCGGCGGCGGCCAGCGCAACCTCGGGCGCCCCGCGACCGGGCCGGAGCCGGCGCAACAAGAACGCCCAGGGCAGCGGCGCCGCCCGTTTCAACCGCTGCGGCTGGGCGCGCCGCAGGCGGGGCGTGTGCACGCTGCAGAGCACATACCCCTTTTCGTCCAGGCCCCGGCGGCCGGCCCGGCCGATCATCAGCAGCAACTCGTGCGGCTCGATCTCGTGCTCGAGGTGGTTGAAGCGGTAGCTGCCCGCAGTGACCATCACCGAGCGAAGGGAGAAGTTGATGCCGGCGCTGAGCCCCAGCGTCGCCACCACCGCCCGCAACTGGCCGGCCTTGGCGAGGGGTTCGATCACGCCGGCGCGCTGGGCATAGGTAAGGCCGCTGTGGTGATACGCGATCCGCTGCCGCACCAGCTTGGTCAATCCCGGCCCGAGCAGTGCCTCCTGCTCCGGCGCGAGCGTCAGGGGCTCGGCCAACGGAATCTCGCGCGCAAACTGGCGTGCCAACCGTTCGGCATCCTGCCGGTGCGGGGCAAATACGAGCACCGGACCGAGGCCCTCCCGCAAGGCTCCCGCCACCCGCCGGCTCCAGAAGCCCTCGATGGTCCGTGGCAGCCCCTGGATCAGCTCGTCCACCTCCACCTCTTCCAGGGGCACCGGACGGTCCCGGTGCTGCACCAACGTCGCCCGGCGCCCGAGACGCTGCAGCCAGGAAACCACCTCCTCCGGATTGGCCACCGTACCGCTGAGCAACAACAGTTGCACCGGGACGGGCACGGACAGAATCACCCCCTCGTAGTGGTTGCCCCGCTCGGGGTCGGACAGCCACTGGTATTCGTCGACCACCAGGAGCTGAAACGGGGCATTTCGTCTGCCCGCGCTATCGGCGGAGCCCGCCGCGTCCTCCCGGAAACACCCCTGCACGGCCTCAAGCGTCGCCACGACCACAGGCGCGTCCGGTGCAACGGTGACATCGCCGGTCATGATTCCCGCCCGCCAACCCCGGGCCCGCCACTCGGCAAATTTGTCGTTCGCCAGGGCGCGGGTCGGCACCGTGAATAGGGCCCTCCGCGAAAAGCTCGTCTGTTCCGCCCACCGCTCGAACACATACGTCTTTCCCGCCCCCGTAGGTGCATCAATCACAACGTCCCGTCCGGACGCGAGCGCTTGGACGGCGTCGGCCTGCCAGCGATCCGGCAACACGAGCTTTTGCAGACCCTCCAAGGCCTCGATACGCACACCAGCACCCTAGGTCCCCAATAACTGCTGTCAATCAAGTCAGTTATGTCTCTTGGCACGGGATTGACACAATCGTTTCAAACGTTTGTTTTACCCGAATGGATCCCCTGCGCGCCGACGCATCGACACGGACGAGGATCTTTTCCGCTGCCGAACGCCTGTTCGCCGAGTACGGGTATGCCCCGGTGTCGCTGCGCCAGATCACCAACGAGGCGCGGGCCAATCTCGCCGCAGTGAATTATCATTTCGGGTCGAAGGAGGCCCTCTATTGCGAGGTCTTGCGCCCCAGGCTCGGGGTCCTGAACGAGGAACGCCTCACCCTGCTGACCCGCGCCGAGGAGTTGGCGGGAGATCAAGCGGTTCCCTTGCCCGCCGTCCTGGAGTGCTTCTTTCGCCCCTTGCTTCGCCGGGCGGCCGATCCCGCCCTCGGCGGTCCGGATTTCCTGCGTCTCGTCGGGGGCGCCCTCGCACAGCCTCCGTCGTTCCTTCGCGAGGGGATGGCGCAGGATATCGAACCCGTGATCACCCGGTTCACCCGCGTGCTTTCCCAAACGCTCGGCCACGTTCCTCCCGACGCCCTGTTTTGGCGGCTGGAGTTTTCGGTCGGAGCGATGCTGTTCGCCGCCCTGAGGCTGCACGATGCGGGCCGCCTGTCCGGCGGCTTGTGCCGGGGCGACGATCCGGACGGTTGCCTGCGACACCTC
>JBJKRV010000671.1:0-4296 GCA_046704465.1 Opitutaceae bacterium
CGTTGCCGGGCCTGAGCGAGCGGCAGAAATCGGAGTGGGGATTGTTTCTGGTGCCTCCGAGCTTCCTGCTCGCCACCGCGCCCGACCGCATCATCTGGTACCGGCTCCAACCGCTGGGGGCCGACCGGCTCAAGCTGCTGACGACCGTGCTGGTGCCACCGGCGGTGGCGGAGAGGGAAAACTTCTCCCGCCTCCGCGAGCGGGCCGCGACGCAGCTCACCGAATTTCACCTCGAGGACATGGAAGTATCCACCGCGGTGCAGCGCGGCCTTTATGCGAGCGGCTGGCAAGCGGGCCGCCTCAGCCACCTGGAGATGCCGGTGTGGCTGTTTCACCGGTATCTGGCGGCGCGCATCCGCGGGGTGTGGCCGACGGACGACCGTCCGGCCGCTCCGAGCCAGCGACCGTGAGGCGCCGCCCGCCATGTTTTCCTTGTCCGGCAAAGCCGCAGTCGTCACGGGGGGCGCGTCCGGCATCGGCCGCGCGATCGCGCAGCGCTTCCGCGAAGCCGGCGCCCGGGTGCTCGTGGCGGACCGTCGCCCCGCCACCGACGGCTTCGAGTTCCAGGAGACGGATGTGTCGCGCGAGTCCGACGTGGCCGGTCTGCTCGACGCGGCGCGCCGGCGATTCGGCCGGGTCGACATTCTCGTCAACAATGCCGGAATCCAGCCGCTGGGTGTGGGCCTGGCGGAGGTCACCGGCCCGCTGCTGGAGCGCACGTTTGCCGTCAACGTGCAGGGGGTGGCGTTTGGCCTCAAACACGCCGGCCGCGTGCTGGGAGATGGCGGCCGGGTGATCAACACGGCGTCGTTTGTGGGACTCCTGGCCACGCCCGGCGCCGCGGCCTACGCGCCGTCCAAGGCGGCGGTGATCCACCTCACGCGGTTGGGCGCGATCGAACTGGCACCGCGCCGCATCACCGTGAACGCCGTCAGCCCCGGGACCATCCGCACGCCGGCCGTCACCGAGATTCCCGACAATCCCGAGATCCCCTTTATCGAGGCGCGCACGCCGCTGGGCCGCCTGGGCGAACCGGCGGAGGTGGCGGCGCTGTGCCACTTTCTTGCCTCGGACGAGGCGGCATACATTACCGGGCAGACCATCGCGATCGACGGCGGCCTCACAACGGGCTGGACCGAGTACGCCTTGGTGCCGCCGGCCAATGTCCGCGAAGGGAGGTGGATCGATGATCCCTGAGGGCAGCGCGGCGCCGGAGCTGATCGTCGTGCCGCCGGGCGCGTTCGTGATGGGATCCGCGATGGAAGACAAGTTCGCGACCGACACCGAGCGGCCGGCGCGTTGCGTAACCGTCAGTCGGGCCTTCGCCCTCGGGAGGTTTCCCGTCACCGTCGGCGAATTCCGGGCCTTTCGCCCGGAGCACCCGGACCCGGGGGCGCCGGACCTGCCGGTGGTCGGGGTGTCCTGGGACGAGGCAAACGCATTTTGCGCCTGGCTCGGCGCGCGGGCCGGCGGCGGCTACCGCCTGCCGTCGGAGGCGGAGTGGGAATACGCCTGCCGCGCGGGTGGCGCCGGGCCCTTCGCCACCGGCAACGAACTCACGCCGGACGACGCGAATTACCTCTACGCCGAGGACGGCCTCCGCGTGGGCCCCGGCCGCCGGACGGCCGCGGGCCGCTACCCGCCCAACGCATTCGGCGTGGGCGACCTTCACGGCAATGTGTGCGAGTGGGTGGAGGACGCGTGGCATCCGGACTACTCCGGCGCGCCCGCGGACCACGCCCCGTGGTGCGCATCGGCGGTTGATGACCGCCGCGTCCTCCGGGGCGGGGCCTGGGACTACCTTCCACGGCTGCTGCGTTGTGCCTGGCGCGATTCGCTGCCGCGGACGCAGCGGCGGGACAACGTCGGCTTCCGCGTGGCGCGGACCCTGCAGCCATGAAGCCGCGCCTGCTGCTCTTTCGCTCGCTTTGGACCAACGGGTTCGATCTCGATGCCGCGCTGGCCGATTGTGCCGCGGGCTGGTTCGACGGCGTGGAAGGGCCGGTTCCGTCCGGGGCCGACGCCCGGAGCGTTTTTTCCGCCCGACTACGCGATGCCGGAATGCCGTTCATCGCCGAGATCGCCACGGGCGGCGGCTATGTGCCGGCGAGCGCCGATCCGCCGCGGCACCTGGACGATTTCCGCCGAGCGGCCGAGGCTGCGGCGGGGTGCAGGCCGCGGTTCCTGACCGTGCTCGCCGGCTGCGATCGGTGGCCACTGATGAAGAGTGCCGACCTGTTCGCCCGCATCATCGCGACCGCGGCGGAGTTTGGAGTAGAAGTGAGTTTCGAGACCCATCGGAGCCGGCCGACCTTCAATCCGTGGAGCACGCAGGCGTTGCTGGATCAGTTGCCCGAGCTCCGTCTCACGGCGGACTTCTCCCATTGGTGCTGCGTTTGCGAGCGTCTCGTGCTGGATGACGAACCGGAGGGAGCCGCCTGGCTCGCAGGCCGGGTCCGCCACCTTCACGCCCGCGTCGGCTATGCCCAGGGTCCCCAGGTGCCGCATCCCGCCGCGCCCGCGTTTGAGGCTGAGTTGGCGGCGCACGAGCGCTGGTGGGATGCCGTTTGGTCCGACCGGATCGCCGGCGGTGTCCTGGAGTCGACCATGACGCCGGAATTCGGTCCCGACGGCTACCTGCAGACGCGGCCGTTCCCGGGCGAGCCCGCCGCAGATCTCGATGCAGTCAATCGCTGGATGGCCGGCCGCCAGCGGGACCGGTTCAATGCCCAGTTTGGCGCGAATCATCGGGCGGCGACCTGCGGTCAATCCTGACCATGACCCGCCACCCCTCAACGAGTGCAACGATCGCGCCCTGGGCGACGATGACCTGGGAGGAGATCAGCCGGCTTCCGGACGCGGGCTGCGATGCCGCCCTGCTTCCCGTGGGTGCGACGGAGCAGCACGGGCCGCACCTCGGCACGGGCATGGATGCGGAACTGGCGACCCATGTCTGTCGCGCCGTCTCGACCCGGACCGGCGTCCCGGCGCTGCCGACGATGAACTACGGCTGTTCGCTGGGACACTCCCACCGCTGGCCGGGAACCCTGGCCCTGCAGCCGCAGACCCTGATTGCGGTCGTCACCGATCTCGGTGAGTGGCTGGTTCGGGCGGGATTTTGCCGGCTGTTTTTGATCAACGCCCACGTCGGCAACTTCGCGCCCTTGCGCTGCGCCCTGGAGGTGCTGCGCAACCGTCACGACGGCCTGATGGTCGCCGTGGTGAACGTCGCCGAGGTCAGCCCGCGGGTGCGGCGGGCGTTTCGCGCGGACGGGGCGGACTGGCACGCCAACGCGGCGGAGACGGCGCTGATGCTCGCGACCGCGCCGGAGTTGGTTCGGATCAATCGTCAACAGCAGGCCGACGACCCCGACCGCACGGGTGGCCTTGTTTTTGCCCACCCCGTCAATCGCACGAGCACGAACGGTGTCACGGGCCGGCCGAGCCGGGCGACCGCGGCGCAGGGACGCCGGCTTTTCGCATGGATCGTCGAGGACCTGGCCCGGCTCGTGCGACGCGGGCTCCGCGAGCGCCCGCCGCTCGACGCCTCGTATTTCACGCCAGTTTCGGGGGACGAAGTACCAAGAACCAAGGATAAATGACCAACTGCCAACCCCCAACTACCGCGCACCAACCTACCGCATGAAGTCCGACACCGAACTCCTCCGCATCCAATCCGAGCTCAAGGCCAAGGGCGTGAAATATTGCCTCGGCGCCTACGTGGACATCCACGGCGTCCCCAAGGGAAAGTTCGTCCCGATCGACCACTTCCGGCATCTTGCCCACGGGTCGGAACTTTACACCGGCTATGCGCTGGACGGGCTGGGCCAGCGGCCCAACGACGACGAGATCAGCTCGGTGCCGGATCTGGACGCGATCACGATTCTGCCGTGGCGGCCGGAGGTGGCCTGGATGCCGGCGGACAACGAGTTTCACGGCCAGCCGTACACGATCAACACGCGGGTGGCGTTGAAGCGGGTGCTGGCCGAGGCGGCGGCGCTGGGCTTCGGCTTCAATCTCGGCATCGAGTGCGAGGTCTTCGTGCTGAAGCTCGACGAGCGCGGCGGGCTGGGCGTCCCCAACCCCGACGACGACCTGGTCAAGAGCTGCTACGACGTGAAGCGCTTTTTCGACCGGTTCACCTGGCTCGACAAGATGGCGTCGACCATCACCGCGCTCGGCTGGGACCTCTATTCCTTCGACCACGAGGATGCGAACTCGCAGTTCGAGTTCGACTTCAAGTACGCGGACGCCCTCACGATGTGCGACCGCTACATCTTCTTCCGGATGATGGCC
>JBJKRV010000672.1:0-2592 GCA_046704465.1 Opitutaceae bacterium
GCCCGGGAATATTCGCCGCGGGTGTAGGCCGCCTCGGCGGCCTTCATCAGCAGGTCGACCTGTCGGTCGGTTGAGAACGTGGCGGGCGGTGGCGCCGAGCCGTCGGGCTTGAGGTGTTGCAGGGCAAAATCCAGCAGCGGCTCCCGGGACCCCAATTCCCTCGCCCGCACGAAGAGCTGGCGGGCCCGCAGACGCAGCGCCCGCGCCTCCGCCGGATCCGGCGCGGACGCGGCCTGGATGTCGAGCGACACGCCAAAGAAGAACGGGACCTGGCCGTCCTTCGGCTCCCGCGCCAGGCAGCGTTCGTAGAGCGCATTGGCGGCGGCGAAGTCGCGGTCGCACGTTAGCCGGCGGGCGGTGGCGAGGTCGATGGCCTGGTCCGAGTTGACCTGGCGGGCGGCGGGGGTCGCGGCGAACACCGGCGCCGCCGGAGCGAGGGCGGCCATCAGCAGGAGCATCCCGGGCCGCAGGAAGGCGGTTCTCACAGTCATGGGGAAGCGGGACGCCCGCGAGTGTGCCGTCCCGGAATTCGGCCGCAACGGAAAAGGCCGCCGGACGGCGGCCTTTTCATCGGAAGGTGACCCGCGCGAAACGTCGCGCGGTCGTCAGGCTGCCAGTTTCGGGGTCTCCGCCAGGGAGCTGTCGAGGGCCTTGATCAGCGCGGCGATGGTCTCGTCGGTCTCGTCGCCCATGTTTGAGATGCGGAAGGTCTTGCCCTTGATCTTGCCGTAGCCGCCGTTGATCAGCAGGCCGTGCTTGGATTTGAGCACCTTGATGAAGGCCGGCAGATCGAGATCCGGCGGAGTGACAAAGCAGTTCAGGGTCACGGATCCGTAGCCCTCGCGAGGGAAGAGCTTGCAGCCGTGGCCGGCACCCCAATCGCGCACCTGGCGGTTGAGGCGGGCGTGCCGGGCATAGCGGGTTTCGAGCCCCTCGGCCTCGATGTCCTCGAGCTTGGACTTGAGCCCGTAGATGTGGGGGATCGACGGCGTGCTGGGCGTCATGCCCTTCTCGTGATTGGCCTGGAACTCCAGCAGGTCGAAATAGTAGCCCCGGTTGGTCACGGTGGCCGCGCGGTCGCGGGCCCGCTGCGACACCGAGCAGAGGGACAGGCCGGGCGGCAGGGCGAGGGCCTTCTGCGTGCCGGTGATCATGATGTCGATGCCGAGTTCGTCCTTCTTCACGGCCAGGGCGCTGAAGGAGCTCACGGTGTCGACGATCGAGATCACCTCGGGATACTCGCGCACCACGGCCATGAGCGCGGCGATGTCGCTCATGCAGCCGCACGAGGTCTCGTTGTGAATGACGGTGATGGCGTCGTACTGTCCGGTGGCGAGCTCCCTTCGCACCGCCTCGGGGTCGACCGGCTGACCCCAGTCGAACTTGAGGGCGGTGGCCGGCAGATCGCAGCGGGCGGAGACGTTGTTCCACTTGTCGGAGAAGGCGCCGTTCATGCAGTTGAGCACCTTCTTTTTGACCACGTTGCGCACCGCGGCCTCCATCATGCCCCAGGCGCTGCTGGTGCTGAGGTAGACCGGATCGGAGGTGTAGAACAGGGCCTGGAGGCCCGGCTGCAGGGACTGGTAGAGGGCCACGAAGTCGGAGCTCCGATGGCCGATCATGGGCTGCGCCATCGCGCGCAGCGTCTTTTCCGAGACGGCCACGGGGCCGGGAATGAAGAGTTTGTAGCTCATGGGAAACGGAGGCTGGATTCCGAGGTTGCGGGTGGAAGGCTGCAAACGGGGAGGGCGCGAACGCCGGCGGAGCCCGGGCGGCGCCCTCAGCTGCCGGTCTGCTTCACGATCTTCCGGTTGGACTCGGACAGCACGATCACCCGGGGCTTCCAGGCATCGGCTTCGCGCTCGTCGACCACGGCAAAGGACATGATCGTGATCAGGTCCCCCGGCTGGCCGAGGCGGGCGGTGGCGCCGTTGAGGCTGATCGTGCGGGATCCGGCCGGGGCCGCGATGGCGTACGTCTCAAAACGCTCGCCGTTTTTCATGTTGCCGACGAGGATCCGTTCGCCGACGCGGAGGCCGACCAGAGTCATGAAATCCTCGTCGATCGCGAGGCTGCCCTCGTAATTGAGGCTCAGATCGGTCACCTCGGCCCGGTGGATCTTGGACTTGAGTAGATTGAGTTGCATGGCACGGTGCCAACGGTAGGAAACCATTTACCAAGCGAAACGCCGCCCGGTACGTCAACCATCAAACCACTCCGCGCCGCATGCTGTCTTGGCTGAAGAAAAAGCTCTACGCATTCGAACAGTACACGATCGACGTGATCTTTGGCCGGCGGGAGGATACGGGGGCGGCGTTGTACGGCGCCGTGCTGCACGGGTTCTCCTTTCTGTTCAACGGCGCGGTGCAGCTCCGGCTCTGGCTCTACCGGCAGCGCCTGCTCCACGACCAGCCGCTGGGCTGCCTGGTCGTGGTGGTGGGCAACCTCACGGTCGGCGGCACCGGCAAGACGCCGGTGGTGGAGAAGTTCGCCCGCGCTCTGGCCGAGCGCGGGCGCAAGGTCGCCATCCTGAGCCGCGGCTACAAGAGCAAGTGTCCGCCGTTCTGGCGCCGCGCCTGGAACGCCCTGACG
>JBJKRV010000673.1:0-14927 GCA_046704465.1 Opitutaceae bacterium
GCCGCCGGGGTTCGCCCGGCGAATCAGTCCTTTTGCGGCGCCGTGTGCGCCCAGGCGGGCGGCGCCCCGTGACGGAATTCGTCATGCCGGATCTTGCCGCCCACGAACGAGAGAAAGCCGCCAAGACCCAGCGAGACCGCGGAGAGGGCGACCGTGATCCAGAGCGCGGCCCGATGCCATCGCGGCGTTTTCCACAGGCCGGCCAACGCCACGGCGGCGGCCACGGCTGCCAGGTAATAGACCCACACGATGCGTTCGCCCAGGTAGGCGTGCCAGTTCAGCCATTTCTGCGCGCCGGCATAGGACATGGAATAGACGCGATCATAGGCCGCCTCGCCGTAGTGCGCCACCGGCCAGGCCGAGGCCGAGGTCAGCAGGATCAACACCAGGGCAATGGCCTGCCCGGAGCGACTCCGGAAGAGCAGCGCCAGCAACAACGAAAAAAGACCCGCCGCCAGTCCGTAGACCGGCAGCGGGTTCAAGAGCACGTGGACGTATTCGGGCTGGCCGAGGTCCTTCAGGAAATCCGCCCACAAGGACTGCATGAAGGCAGCGTCTAGTTCAGAATCTGGATGTTCTCAAGCAGCTTGATGCCGTCGCGGGTGACGTACTTGCCGCGCACGGTGATGGTCTTGGCGGCGTATTTCGCGAGTTCGGAGTTGGCCGGCATGTGGTCGCCGATGAGCAGGTAGGTCTCTCCGTTCGCGGCCTTGATGCCGACGGGCAGACCGCTCTCGATGCACTTGCGGGCGCAGGCGGCATGCCCCGGGCCGTGGGCGCCGTGGTCGAGATAGCACGCCATGTCGAGGACTTCACCGGTCACGGTCAGCGGCGTGCCGTTCTCCGGCATGGCCATCTTCATGCCGTGCCCGCCCATGTCCATGCCGTTACCGGACATCTTCATCTGGCTGTTGGCCATGTTGGCGCCCGACATGTTCATCTGGTCGTTGGTCATGCTGGAGCTGTGATCGGCGGCGAAACCGAGGGTGGCGAATACGGCGCCGGCGGTGAGGACGGCCAGGAAGCGGCCGAGCGAGTGAGGACTGATGTGCTTCATTTTGTGCGTGGGTTGACGTTTTCGGTGGAAAACAGGGTCTGCCGATTTCCGCCGGTTGCGACCGGCCTGGGGATCGGTCAACCGGCAGCCGCGGCGCTCAAGGTTGTCCGCCTTCCAGCCGTGGGCAACGCAGACACCGCAGGGTTCGGCTTGGGTTCATCAGGACGTGCGATCTATCGGGGGTGCCGATTGGCTGAACTTCCGACAGATCGTGAGAGAAAGCAAACGGCAGAGGTATTCCCGGAGACGGACGATGGACGCCCGGCAGGTTCATCGCCGGCACCGCGGGGGGCGACCGGTGCCGGTCCGGCCGCCGGGCGCCGCCGCTTCTGCCGACAAGGCCGGTTCTTAGGTCTGTTGACGACAAGTCGACCCACCGCTCGTCGGGCATCACAGGGTGTCCGGTCCGGAGCGACGTGCAGGCCGCGTTCCGCGTTTGGTCACCGGCGGCAGGCAGGCTCATCGGGCCGGGCTATGAACCGAGATTGTCGATGGCGCGGAACCGTGCCTCGGCCGTGGACAAGAAATCAGGGAACCGCGTTTGCCCGGACCGTCTTTCGACGTACTGTCGGTGCCGATGTCGCCGCACGTCCTCGCCGGAATCAAGGGATTGCCGTGGAGTCACCGTTGAACCCGCTTCATCTGAGCCGCCGGCGCTTCGTTCAGGGCCTGGCGGCGGGAGCGGTCGGCGCGGCCTTTTACCCCTGGCTCAATTGCGAGGCGGCAACGGTCGCCCCGCGCGGCCGCTACGGCCTGCCAACCCTGCCCGGACCGGAGTTCGATCTGGCGCTCGAACCGACGCCGGTGAACATCACCGGCACGCCGCGCGTGGCCACCCTGATCAACGGATTGCTGCCGGGCCCGGTGTTGCATTGGCGCGAGGGTGACACGGTGACGATGCGAGTCACCAACCGGCTCCCGGTCTCCGCCTCCCTCCACTGGCACGGCGTGTTGGTGCCGAATGCGATGGACGGCGTGCCCGGCATCACCTACGCCGGCATCGCGCCGGGCACGACGTTCACCTACCGGTTTCAGGTCCGCCAGAGCGGCACCTTCTGGTATCACAGTCACACCCGCTTCCAGTTGCAGACCGGGGCCTACGCCCCGTTGGTGATCGAACCGCGCCAACCCGACCCGGTCCACGCCGATCGTGATTATGTGGTGATGTTGTCCGACTGGACCGACGAGGATCCGGAGGAGATTTTTTATCACCTGAAGGTGGGTGACGACTATTACAACTATCACAAGCGGACCCTGGCCGATTTCTTTCACGACGTGTCGACCCAGGGCTGGGCCGCGACAGTCCGGAACCGGTGGGACTGGGGGATGATGCGGATGGGCGTGCGCGACATCGCCGACGTCAGCGGCCGGCAAACCGGCGGCACCTACACCTTCCTCGTCAACGGCCAGCCGCCGGCGGCCAACTGGACCGGCTTGTTCACGCGGGGCGAACGGGTGCGCCTGCGCTTCATCAACGGTTCGGCGATGACCTATTTCGATGTGCGCATCCCCGGAGTGAAGATGACCGTGGTGGCCGCGGACGGGAGCAACGTCGAGCCGGTGTCGGTGGACGAATTCCGCATCGGCGTGGCCGAAACGTACGACGTGATCGTCGAACCCCGGGAGGATGCCTGCACCATTTTCGCCGAAGCCATGGATCGCAGCGGCTACGCCCGTGCGACGCTGGCCGTCCGGGAAGGCTTGACCGCACCGGTGCCGCCGATGGATCCGGTCTTCAACCGCACGATGATGGACATGGGCATGTCCATGAGTGGGATGAGCGGAATGAAAGGCATGGGCGGCGGAATGGAGAAAATAGGCATGTCCGGCATGAAGGGAATGAACATGTCCGGCATGTCGGGCGGTTCCGGGATGTCCGGTATGCAGGGGATGGGAGGAATGTCAGGAATGTCCGGGATGGGAGGCGGAGGGATGCAGGGAATGGGCGGGATGAAGATGTCGCCTGTGCAGCATGGCATGGGCGGCATGGGATGGACACCGCCGTCGCGGCCGATGATTCCGCATTCGGCGCCAGTCAATGCCAGCGGCCAGGTGGCCTGGCCGCAGCCGCAGGACGTGCATCTGCGGATCGGTCCGGAGGTGGTCCACCTCGCCGCGCATCCCACCGAGCGCCTGAACCTCCCCGGTGATGGGCTGAACCACAGCCGTCGCCGGGTGCTGAACTACACCGATCTGGTGCGCCTGGCCTCGGGGCCGCAAAACATCCCGTTTTCCGAGCGCGATCCCGACGCCGAGGTGTTGCTGCACCTGACGGGCAACATGGCCCGCTACATCTTCGGGTTCAACGGCCTGACCTACGACCAGAGCCAGCCGGTGCGGTATCCGTTCGGACAACGCATCTGGGTCACGCTGGTCAACGATACCTTGATGGAACTGCCGATCCATCTGCACGGCATGTTCACCGAACTGGACAGCCGCGCCGACCGGCTGCGGCCGCTGAAACACACGGTCAGTGTGAAGCCCAACGAAAAGGTGCACTACTTTCTCACGGCCAACGAACTCGGCCGCTGGGCCTACCACTGCCACATGCTGTACCACATGGAGGCGGGCATGTTCACCACGGCGATCGTGGCCTGACCGGCGAAACCGCGATGCAAAGACTCGCGATCGGAGTGATGCTGGTCCTGCTGGCGGCCGCGGCGGCGGAGGCCGGCCAGCAACCGACCCAGCCGGGATGGCCGCAGGTAATGAACAACGACCGGTGGTACGGTTATGGCATTCTCAACCAGGACGAGCTGCGCCTCGGCGACGGTCAGAGCATCTACCGCTGGGATGGGGAGGGCTGGTACGGCGGCAATCTCAACCGCGCCTGGTTCAAGACCGAGGGCAGCCTCGGGCTCCGCACCGGCACGTTCGAAGAAGCGGAGGTGCAGGCGCTTTACTCGCGGGCGATTTCACCGTTCTTCAACCTTCAGACGGGTGTGCGCTACGACTTCGATCCGGCTCCCTCGCGAACCTACGGCGTCTTCGGCGTGGAAGGGCTGGCGCCCATGTTCATTGAAGTCGGCGCCTTCGCCTTTGTCGGCAACGGCGGCCACTCCGCGGCGCGGCTGGAGGGCGACTACGATCTCTGGCTGACGCAACGCCTGGTCCTGCAACCCCAGGTCGAGGTGAACTTCTTCAGCCGGAACGATCCGGCCCGGGGAATCGGCAGCGGGCTCAGTGACCTCGATGCCGGCCTGAGGCTGCGATACGAGATCCGGCGTCAATTTGCCCCCTACATCGGCGTCGCGGAGCAGAGGGTCTTTGGTCGGACCGCCGATTTTGCCCGGGCCCGGGGATCGTCGACGTCGGCGCTCCAATTCGTGACCGGGGTGCGCCTCTGGTATTAGCCGGAATCGCGCCGGGAAAGGTTCCGGCCGTCAATCAAAGCGCCGCCTCGCCCTGTTCGCCCGTGCGGATGTTGAAGGCTTTGTCGACCGCGGAGATGAATACGCGGCCGTCGCCCCGTGCCCCGGTATAGGCCAGTTTGCGAATGATGGCGGCAAAGCCGCCCGCCTCGGAGTCGCGACAAACGATCTCGAGTTTGGCCACGGCGCAATATTTGCCGCCGTATTTCTGGAAGAAGTGATGGATGTCCTGGTCGACCGGCGCCTCGATGGCGTCGACGCGGATGACCGTGATGTCGCGGGCACCGGCCTCCTCGAGACCGCGGATGACGGGATCGAGGAGGGTGGGGCGAAGATAGGCTTTGATTTCCTTCATGGCTGACGCCTGTCAGGTTTTGACCGTGAGTGTCGTCGTCTTGCCCGCCCTGCCGGCGGGGCCGGAATACTCCAGCCGTGCCGTCCACGCGCCGCCCATGCCCGGATTAACGGTGCCGACGTAAACCCCGGGATGACCGGGATCGCGCTGCAGGACGGCGTCGGCTTCCATGGGCATGCCGGGCATGTCCATGTGCAGCCGCAGGGTGACAGACCCGACGTCCGCCGGCTTTCCCGTGGCGGCGTCGAACACCTCGATGCGAATCGGATTCGCGCCGACGCCAAGTTGCGCGGTCCTGCCAAGAACCTCGAGACGGTAACCGCCGACTTGGGCCGTGAAAATCGAACCGGTCAGGGTTGGAGCGGAGGATTGGAGGCGGTGCCAGCCGTAGGCGCCTCCACCCGCCACGGCCAGGGCGACGAACAGGCCGACGACCGTGCGCCCCCGCCGGCCGGCACCTGCCAGGGCCGGGTCGCGTTTCACCTCGTGGCTGCGCCAGAGATAATAGATCGCCGGGACGATGACCAGGGTGAGAATGGTCGAGCTGATCATTCCGCCGATCATGGGCGCGGCGATGCGCTTCATGGTGTCGGCACCGGTGCCGTCGGCCCACATGATCGGCAGCAGGCCCACGATGATGGCGCAGACCGTCATCATCTTCGGCCGGACGCGCTGGACGGCTCCGGTGATCACGGCGGCATGCAGGTCGAGCAGGGTGGGGTGCGGTTTGAGCCGCCGCTGGTCGTGCCAGGCCTCGTCCAGATAGACGATCATCACGACGCCCGTCTCGGCGGCGACGCCGGCGAGGGCGATGAAGCCGACTGCGACGGCGACGCTGAAATTGTAGTGCAGCAGCCAGAGCAGCCAGATGCCGCCCACCAGGGCGAAGGGCACGCTGAGCAGCACGATCAGCGATTCGGTGACGTTGCCGAAGTTCAGGTAGAGCAGCAGGAAGATGATGACGAGCGTGAGCGGGATGATCATCTCCAGCGTCTGGCGGGCCTTGAGCATGTATTGGTACTGTCCGCCCCATTCGAGATAGTACCCCGGCGGCAGCTTGACGTGCTGCGCGATGAGGGTCTTGGCCTCGTTCACATAGCTGCCCAGGTCGATGCCGTAGGTGTCCACGAAGACAAAGCCCGCCTTGACGCCGTTCTGGTCGCGGATCATCGCCGGCCCGGTGGTGAGATCGATCCTGGCCAGTTCGCCGAGGGGCACCTGGGCGCCGGTCGGGGTGGCCACCAGGACGCGGCGCAGCGCCGGGAGGTTGCTGCGAAAATCGCGGGCGTAGCGGACGTTGATCGGGAACCGCTCCTGGCCCTCCACCGTCCACGAGATGTCCTTGCCGCCGATGGCCGTCTCGATGACGGTCTCGACCTCGGCCACCGTCAGGCCGTAGCGCGCGAGGGCATCGCGGTCGATGTGGAAATCGACGTAGTAGCCGCCGGTCACCCGTTCGGCGAACACGGAGGCCGTGTGCGGCGCGTGCTTGAGGAGCGTCTCGATCTCCTCGCCGATCCGTTGGATCTCGCCGAGGTCCGGCCCCATGACCTCGATTCCGATCTGGCTGCGGATGCCGGTGGCGAGCATTTCGATGCGCGTCTGGATCGGCATCCACCAGATCGCGGGCATGCCGGGGATCGGCAGCAGCCTGTCCAGCTCCTGCTTGATTTTTTCGAAGGTCATTCCCGGCCGCCAATCCTTCTCGGGCTTCAACGTGATGACCGTCTCGGCCATGTCCAGCGGGGCGGGATCGGTGGCGGTGTCCGCGCGACCGATCTTGCCGTAGACGGTCTGCACCTCCGGGAGGCTTTTGATCACGGCATCCTGCTTCTGCAGGATCCGGCGGGACTCGGCGATGGACATGCCGGGCGGGCTGGTGGGCATGTAGAGCAGCGAACCCTCGTTGAGGGGCGGCATGAACTCGGAGCCCGTGTGCGACCACGGCCACCACGTCACCGCGAGCGTGACGACGGCGAGAAGGATGACCGGCCAGCGAAAGCGCAGGGCGAGATGGACGAAGGGCCGGTAGATCCAGATGAGGAACCGGTTGATCGGATTGGTCCGTTCATCGGGGATCCGTCCACGGATGAACCAGATCATCAGCACCGGCACGAGCGTGACCGACAACAGCGACGCGAACGCCATGGCAAACGTCTTCGTGAAGGCCAGCGGCTTGAAGAGGCGGCCGGACTGGCCCTGCAGGCCGAATACCGGCACAAACGAGATGGCGATGATGAGCAGGGAGAAGAACAGGGGCTTGCCCACCTGCTGGGCGGCGCGAATGAGCACCTCGTGGCGCTCCATGGCGGCGACTTCCCGCTCGGCGGGGTCCAGCGCCGCCTCGCCCTCGCGCTCCCGTTTGGCGCGGGCGTGGCGCCAGCGTTCGAGCCATTTGTGGGCGTTCTCGATCATCACGATGGCGGCATCGACCATCGCACCGATCGCGATCGCAATGCCGCCGAGGGACATGATGTTCGAGGTCACGCCCAGCGCCGTCATCGGGATGAACGAGAGCACGTTGGCGATGGGCAGGGTGATGATCGCCACCAGGGCGCTGCGGAAGTGAAAGAGGAAGAGCAGGCAGATGAGGCTGACCACCACGCTTTCCTCAAGCAGCTTGGAGCGGAGGGTCGCAATCGCCCGCAGGATCAGGCTCGAGCGGTCGTACCCGGTGACGATCTTCACGCCCGGCGGCAGGGACGGCTCGATCGCCTTCAGCTTCGCCTTGACCGCCGCGATGGTCTTGAGGGCGTTGGCGCCATAGCGCATCACCACGATGCCGCCGACCGCCTCGCCCTGACCGTTCACTTCGAGCAGGCCGCGGCGCATGTCGGGACCGCGGTGAACGGCGGCGATCTGGGCGATCGTGATCGGCGTGCCGTGGGCGTCGAGGCCGACCACGATCTTGCGGATGTCGTCGAGGTCCTTGATATAACCGTCGCCGCGCACCATGTACTCGGTCTCGCCGAATTCGATGACACGTCCGCCCACGTCATTGTTCGACGCGCGGATGGCGGCGATCACCTTGTTGATCGGGATGTGGTAGGCCAGGAGCTTGTTGGGATCGATCTCGACCTGGTAGCCGTTGACGTAGCCGCCGACGGAAGCGACCTCGGCCACTCCGGGCGTGTTTTGGAGGTAATACTTGAGCGTCCAGTCCTGGAACGAACGCAGATCGGCCAGGCTGTTCCTGCCGGTCTTGTCGACCAGCGCGTACTCGTAAATCCAGCCCACGCCGGTCGCATCCGGGCCAAGGACGGGATTCACACCCGGAGGCAGGCGGTTGGCCACCTGGCTGAGGTATTCGAGCACGCGGGACCGCGCCCAGTACATGTCGGTGCCGTCGTCGAACACGACCGTGACGAACGACAGCCCGAAAAAGCTCTGGCCGCGCGCGTATTTCACCCGGGGCGCATCCGCCAGGGTGCTGACGATCGGATAGGTGACCTGGTCCTCGACGAGATTCGGCGCCTGGCCGGGCCATTTGGTGAAGACGATGACCTGGACGTCCGACAGGTCCGGGATGGCGTCGAGATTGACGTTCTTGAGCGCGATCCAGCCACCGATCAGGGCGAGGCCGGTGCAGATGATGACCAGGAACCGGTTGCGGGCGCACCAGGAGATGATGGCTTCGATCATCTTAGTGGACCTTTCCAATCATCCCGGCGGCCGTCCCGCAGGTCGGCATTTGTTGGCCGTAGAAGGGGTTTTCGGTCGCGGCGGCCGTCTGCAGCCAGTCCGCCGGCGAGCCCGTCCACATCGGGCAGTGCATGATGGTCAGCGGGTGCGCGAGCGGCGGCGGAAAGGCCCTGAGGAGGTCGATCAGGGCGGCGCTCACTTCGCCAAACTGCTTCCGGGCCGCCGTCAGGTCGGCGGGCGGCGCGCCCGACAGGGATTGCTGGAGGGCGGCCAGCTTTCGGGTGTAGAGGGCGTCGCTGTCCGCCGGAGCCAGGTCGGGGGCGGCAAGCGTCGCCACCGCGGCGCGCATGCTCCGGGCGGAGGGGGCCGACGCGGACAGGGAGTCGTGAAACAGTCCGTCATGCATTTGCGCATAGGCGCGGAGCAGTGCCGTCACCGGTTCCGTGGCGGACGCCGGCATGGGATGATTGGCCGTTGCCCCGGCGGGTGAGGGCGTGGCGGCGGGTGTCGTTGGCCCCGGCGTGGTCCCGGCGCCGGAGTCGCTGGCGGCGGCGCGGAGCTGGCTCTCGCTGTCGAGCAGGAAGTTGCCGTCGACCACGACCCGGTCGCCTTCCGCCACGCCGCGGAGCAGCACCTGGCGCTGGCCCGCCTGCGGGCCGAGCTCGACGTTGACCGGAACGAACATGCCGGGCTGCGTCTCGACAAAGACGTATTGGCGGTTGCCGGTGTTGAAGATCGCGCTGGTCGGCACGGACAGGGGCGCGCCGAGATTCCGCTCCAGCCTCACGTTGACATACATGTCGGGCTTGAGCAGGCCGTCCGGGTTGGGAAAGACGAGGCGCGCCTGATCGGTGCGGGTCTTCGCCTGGAGAAACGGATAAATGAAATCCACCTGGCCGCGCAGCTCCCGGCCGGGATAGGCCGGGATCGTCACGACGGCCTCCTGCCCGAGGGCGACCAGCGGCAGGTCGGATTCGAAAAGCTCGGCGAGCACCCAGACTTTCGAGAGATCGGCGATGCGATACAGCGGCATGCCCGGCTTCACCATCTGCGCGTCGACCACGGGCTTTTCGATGACGGTGCCGCCCACCGGGGCGGTAAGGGTGAGCGTGTACGACGGCCGCCCGGTGTGCTCGAGCTGGCGGATCTGCGCATCGGAAATGCCCCATAGCTCCAGGCGCTGGCGGGCGGCTTCGAACAGGCCGCCGTCCGTGCCGTCCGCCCGATGGCGGTGGGCAAGGATGAGAAAATCCTGCTGGGCCGAGTACAGCGCCGGACTGTAGATCTGCAGCAGCGGCTGGCCCTGGGCGACGGTGGCGCCCGTGGTGGCGACCTCCAGCTTTTCCACCCAACCTTCCACCCGGCTGTTCAGGGTGGCGGTCCGGGCCTCGTCGACCACGACGCGGCCGACCGTCCGAATGGTCTTCAGCAGCGGGATGCGCTCGACCGGCACCGTGCGAATGTTGATGAGCTGTTCCTGCAGGGCCGTGAGCTGCACCGGCGCGCGTCCGGGGATGCCCTGGGCCGACACCTGTTTGACCGGCTGAAGCTCCATCCCGCAGATGGGGCAGCGGCCGGGTTGGTCCGACACCACGTTCGGATGCATCGGGCATTGATAGAGCTGGCGGGCCGGCTTGGGCGTGGCGGCCGCCGCCGGGGGCGGGTTCGATTGGGTCGCGGCGAGAGTCCGCCCCGGGTTGAAGGCGATCAGGGCGGTCGTCAGGAGAAGAACGGCCACGCTGGAAATTTCACGGGCTTCAGGGGTGGGCTTGTGCATGGCGATCGGTGGAAGAGGGTGTACCGGAGAGCCGGGACAGGTCGGCGCCGACGGCGCGTTCGAGCGCAGCCAACGCCTGGCCCAGCTTCGCCTCGTTCATTACCAGGCCGAGGCGCAGCGCGAGCAGGGTGCGCTCGCTGTCGAGCACGCCGATGAGGCCGATCTTGCCGGCCGCGTAGGCCACGGAGGACGCCTTGTATGTGTCCTCGGCCTGCGGCAGCAGGCTGCGCCGGTAGAGCGCGATCTGCTCGCGAAAGCCCCGGGCCTGCGCCCAGGCGTCACGGACGTCGGATTCGACCTCGAGGTGTGCGTCAGCCAGTTGCGCGCGCGAGGCGGCGAGCTGGCGGTCGGCCCGGCGCTCCTCGGCCCTGAGCTTGGCGCGGTGCCAGGGCAGGTTGAGGCTGAAGAAGATCATCGAGGCGTCCTTGCCGCTATCGGGGATGTTGGCCATGTCGCTGCGGTTGATCTGGGTGTAATCGACCCCGACGGTGAAATCCGGGTCGCGATCCTTGCGGGCGAGGACCAGGGCGACCCGGTCGCGGGCCACGGCGGCATCGGCCATCTGCAGCTCCTGACGGTGGGTCTCCGCAAAGGCCAGCAGCGCACCCTCGCCTGGCGGCGGGGACAGCGGCGGCAGCGTCCGGACCGACGGAACCGGGGCGCCCGCCGGCCCGGCGCACAACGCATTGAGGCGGGCGGCCAGGCCGGCCCGCTGCTGTCCCAAGTCGGTCAAACGGTTGCTCAATTCGTCCCGGGCGAGGCGGGCCTTCAGGACGTCCTGCAGGTTGGCGCTGCCGGCTTCGAATCCGGACTTCGCCGTTTCGATGACCTGGTCCAGAAGCGTCTGCTGTTCCCGGATGATCCGGGCCGAGGCGTCGACCTGGTAGAGGGCGAAATAGAGCGTCTTCGCCTGCCGGATGGCCTGACGCGCCGCCGCCCGGTATTGCCACATTGCCACCAGGGCTTGCTTGGCCGCCAGATCGCCGGCGTCGGCCAGCTTGCCGGGGAAGGGCACCTTTTGGGCGAAGGTGACCTTCTGGTTCATCGGACCCACGCGGGTCTGCACGCTTGAGGTGTAATACCCGTAGGTGAGCATCGGGTCCGGCCAGCTCCGCGCGATGGTCGAACCCTCGCGGGCCGCCTCCCAACGCGCCTTCGCGGCCTCAACCATCGGCCCGGCGACGGCTTCGGCGACCACGGTGTCCAACGACAGCGAGGTTTCCGGGGCGACATCGGGCGTGTTCGCCCGGATGACCGCGCCGATGCAGAGCACCGCGAGCGCGGGTACGATGAACCTGAGGTGGCGCACGGCGGGGGGCGGCGGCTCAGCCCTGCGTCGCTTCGGTCACCTCACCGCATCCGGGCATCTTTTTCCCGAGATAGGGGTTCGAGACGGTCCGCGTGGTTTGCACCCAGTCGGCATCGGCCATGGGGCAGTGCAGGATGAAGAAGCCCTTCTGTTGGCGGGCCAATGCGATGGCATCAGCGCTCAGGGTGCGAAACGCCTTTCGGGCGGCGGCGAGGCTGTCGGCGTTGCCCACGGCCGTGGCCGCCGTGGCGAGGTCAGGCTGGTGGAGCTCACTGGCACGGGCGGCCAGTTGTCGTGCCGCCGTCTGCGCGGCCGGGCAATTGTCCGCGGCCAATGCCGAACAGACATGTTCATAAAGGGGCAGGAGCGGAGCCGCACGGTTCACGGCCCGCGAGGGGGCGGCGACGAGCGCGCCGCCGAGGGTCAGGATGGCCAGGATGAGACTGGTGGATTTCATGGTCGGCGAGTGCTACGCTGGCGTCGGCTCAAACCCTCGAAAAACTCGGGTGCCATGGTCGTGGGCGTGGCGATCATGTTCGGGGCTCATCGAGCCCATGAGGCGCCTTACTGATTGCCCCGCATCATGCCGCGCCTACCCATCGTGCTGCCCTGGCCCATCATGTGGCCATTGCCCGTCGTGCCCGCCATCGGGTTTGCCGCCATCATTCCGCAGGCTCCGGTCATCCCGGCGGGGGCGTCCGGCTGGCTTTGGGCGGGATTGTTGCCGAGCCGCTTCCGTTCGGCCGCCACGGTTTTCTCGGTCACGATTCCGGCGTGGTTGCCCCAGGCTTCCGACACGTAGGTCAATACGTCGGCGACCTGCTGATTGCTCAGATTCAGGTCGGGCATGACATTGTTGTAGTTGTGGCCGTTCACGGTGATCGCACCTCTCCGGCCGTGCAGCACGATCGCGATGGCCTTGTTCCGGTGGTGGCGGAGGAAGTCGGATTCGGCCAGCGGGGGGTAAATTCCCGGCAGGCCCTGCCCGGTGATCTGATGGCAGGAGAAGCAGATCTGCTGGAACACCTGCTTCCCGTGTTGGAGCCGCACCTGGTTGATCAGCGTCGGGCTGGCGTTGTCGTGTGCGTTGGCCGCGACCAGCCCGCTACTCAGAACCAGGAGGGCGAGGAAAAGTCCCGTTGTTTTCATGACTGCCGGTGATACGCCGCGCACCGGGCTCCTCCCTCGGATTTCGCGCCGCCCTCGTCACCGAGCGCCGCCCTCGTCCGGCCGACTCCGTTGAAACGGCCTGCCTGATCGCAGGTGGAAATCGCGGCGCGGGTTCCGGCCCCGCCCGCTACAGATACGGGCAGTTGATGCCGAGATGAGAAAAGAGATTGTGCGGCACGGGCAGCAGGATGAGCAGGAGGATGCCGAAGTTCAGGTAACCCACCCATTTCCGCCCGGGCGTCAGCGGGGTGGCGTCGTCCGCCGACGGGGCGTCATGCGTGCCGGCGAAGAACAGGACGAGCACGGCGAAGAAGAGCAATCCCGGCCAGACAAACAGCGACAGCAGCAGGAGCGCCGCTGCGGCCAGAATGGACATCCGGTGGGCACCCGCCGGCCCGAAGATCGCGTGGGCGATGTGGCCGCCGTCGAGCTGGCCGATGGGCAGCAGGTTGAGCGCGGTGACCAGCAGTCCCAGCCAGCCGGCGTAGGCCAGCGCATTGAGGTGAATGGTGTACCCGGCCTCCAGCGCGTTTCCGAGCGAGACCTTGGCGAGGAGGGTAAGCAACAGCGACGAGCCGACGTCGAGACTGCGGCCAAAGATGCCGGCAAGACCGCCGGCGGACGTCATCCCGCCAGGGACCACGTGCGAGAGGCGCAGACCGATGAGCAAAGCCGGCACGGCAAAGACCAGCCCGGCCAGCGGGCCGGCCACGGCCATGTCGAACAGCGACTTGCGGTCGGGAGCCAGCGCGCGCATGCGAATGAACGCCCCGAACGTGCCGAGACCAAAGGGGACGGGGATAAAGTAGGGGAGGGACACATTTATCCGGTGATGGCGGGCGGCAAAATAGTGACCGAGTTCATGGGCCCCGAGGATTACCAGGAGGGCGAGACTGAATGGCAGGCCGTGCGCCAGGCTCGACGGGTTCCGCGGGACGTTGTAGCCCTCAAGGGCGGCGCCCGCCCAGGTGGTGGTGCCCAGCGTCAGCAGGAAGAGCACCAGGTTCAGCAGGGGATGCGAACGTTTGGATGACGCGGCAGTGAGGCCCTCCGACGGCAGCAACAGGATCCGCATCTTGTCGGCGCCCGAATTCTGCAGGATGGCCTTGCGCCCGCTGGGCGCGAGCGCGGCTTCGAGGTGGGCCAGCGCCCCGGCTGGATCCCGGGTCAGGCGCCCGTCGAATTCCAGCACGCCGTGGTGGGCATGCTTGCCGGTGATCGCCAGCACCTCCCGCACCACGCCTTCCAGATTCGGATCGGCGAAGGCGGCCTCGTCCGCATCGGTCGCCGGGCTGGCCTCCGCCCGGACCGGCGCCCGCCGCGTGAGTTCGAGCAGGACGAAGAACCCGATGAGCAGCATCAGCCCGAAGGCGATGGGCTCGAGGACGAAGCCCATCGCCGGCAGGACAAACATGGCCAGCAACAGGAGCAGCGTGAGCCACCAGACGATGACAAGGGCGGCTCGGTTCTTCATGGGCGGTTCGGATTCACGACGATCAACCCTATTATATGCCGCCAAAGGCCGCTTGCCGAGTCGCTGCCGGCGATTCGTGGGCGGAACGGCCGCCGGCGCGGATCAAGGAGGTGGGGGCTCGCGGCCGCGCTCGAGGCATTGCCTGGTCCGCCCGGCGGCGGCGGGTCCCAGCAGCCGGGCCACCACGTGCAGCGCGCCGTCGACCCCGGCAAACACCCCCCGGGTCGTGACGATTGGTCCGCTGTCATGGAGCCGGCGCGTAGGATCGACCAGAACCGACGGAGCCAGGCGGCGCAGGTCGTCCAGCGCCTCCGGTCCGGTGGTGACCTGCAATCCGTCGAGCAGGCCGGCGCGCGCGGGCAGCAACGTGCCGGTGTCGACCGAGAGCGTGACCTCGGCGCGCCGCATGCGGGTTGCCATCCATTCGATCAGCGCCGATCGGCGCAGCAGCGTATGGACGCCGGGGCCGCCGGGCAGAACGAGCACGGCGGTGGGTGGCGCCGATTCGAGCGTGTGCTCGGGCACGAGTTTCAACCCTCCGGCCGCGCGGACGGTGCCGGGTGCCTCGGCCAGGGTGAAGATCTTGAACGCCGCATGGTCGTTCAGGGCGTCCGTCGCCTTGAAGACCGCGAGCGGACCGGCGAAGGCGAGTTCGTCGACCTGGTCGAAGAGCAGAATGGCCACATTCCGTCTCATGATGGGTCCGCGGCAGACCCGGCAGGCGCGGGAAAGTTCTGCGGCTTGCGCGCCGTCCGTGCGGCCGGGCCGGGCG
>JBJKRV010000674.1:0-8808 GCA_046704465.1 Opitutaceae bacterium
CCACCCTCCCCATCGTCACCGCGACCCTGTCGCTGCTCCTTGGCTTTCTTGGCTGCTCGTCCGTGGTCTCCCGTCACGCGGCGCCCACGCGGCCCCTGGCGGCCGTCGCGACCGCGCCGCGGACCGAGGCGCCCCGCCCCGCCCGGATCTATCCGGTAATGCTCGGTATCGACGTATTGGAGAGCGAGCACTTCGCCGCCGTGCGGGGCAAGCGCATCGGACTTTTGACCAACGCCGCCGGGGTCGACCGACGGGGAGTCAGCACCATCGATGTGCTGCGTCACGCTCCCGGGGTCCGCCTCGTCGCCCTGTTCGCTCCGGAGAACGGCCTCTCGGCCGAGGAAAAAAGCGGGCAACGTTTCCCGGATACGATCGACCGTCGCACCGGCCTGCCGGTCTATTCGCTCTATGGCCGGACCCGCAAGCCGACCAAGGCGATGCTGCGCGGGCTGGATGCCATGGTGATCGACCTGCAGAACATCGGCGTCCGCAGCTACACCTATGACAGCACGCTCAAGCTGACAATGGAGGCGTGCTTCGAAAACAACGTCGAGGTCGTGGTGCTGGACCGTCCCGATCCCCTGGGAGGCCTGAAGGTCGGCGGACCGCCGATGGATTCGGACCTCAGGAGTTTTGTCGGCGCCTTCAGGGTGCCCTACGTTTATGGACTCACCATCGGCGAGCTGGCGCGCATGGCAGCGTCGGCACCGGGCGTGCTTGATATCTCGGACGCGGCGCGCGCCCGGGGCCGGCTGACCATCGTTCCGATGCGCGGCTGGCGGCGGTCAATGACCTGGCCGGATACAGGGCTGCGGTTTGTCCCGACCTCGCCCTACATCCGCAGCTTCGCCGATGTCGTGGGCTATGCCATGAACGGTCTCGGCTGCGAAATCGGCGGCTTTTCCCACGGCATCGGGCGATCCTATCCCTTTCGAAGCCTCACATTCCCGGGGCGAAGTCCCATCGAGCTGAGACGGGCACTTGAGGAGTATCGGCTTCCGGGACTGAGATTTGTCACCGTGTCCGCGCCTGGACTGAATGGGCGGCCGGAGTCCGGCGTTTACGTCGACGTCACGGATTGGAATGCCTGGCAACCCACCGACCTGAGTTTTATTCTGATGCGCCAGGCTTGCCGCTGGAATCGCCGCAACCCCTTTGCCGCGGCATCCGCCGCCAAGTTCCAGCTGTTCGAGAAGTTGGTGGGCTCCAGGGCCTGGTGCAATGCGATCCGGCGCGACGGTTCCCGGATCAATGTCGAAGCCTATCTCGCCGAGTGGCGCCGTCGGGATGAAATCTTCCAGCAGGAAAGCCGTCGCTACTGGCTCTATCCGGAATAGGCGCGGACGTTTTTGAAGGGCTTTTTTCGCGGCCGGTGTTATGGTGGCCGCCGGTGGTGTCCCAGGCGGCGGAAAGTGACCTCTCGGTCCGTCTCCGTTGCCACCCCGGAGCTAGCAACAAATCGTCCAGCCCATGCCGGCCACTCCCGATCCTCTCGATCATCTGCTCGACCAGTGGGCGCAGGTCCCCGAGCCGCCACCGGGCCTTGCCCCCGAAGTCTGGCGACGGATTGCGACGATGGAACGTCGCGCTGAGACGCCGGGCTGGCGCGCCCGCATCGAGCTGGCATTCTCCCGTCCTTCCTTCGCGGCGACCTTCGTCCTGGCCTGTGTACTCCTCGGGCTGTTTCTGGCCGAAGTGCGCGTCTCCCGACTGCAGACCGAACGCAGTGAGCAATTGGCGCAGAGCTACCTGCGGCTGGTCGATCCTCTGATCAGCCAAGCCGCCCCCAGCGAGCCCAGCCCAAGCCCATGAGAAGGACATTCTTCACGATATTTGCGGGTCTGGCGGCGGGCGTGCTGGCTCACGTCGGCTGGTATCTGTCGCAGCGGCCGTGCGGGGCCAACGACCTCGACTGTCAGCTCGAATGGATCAAGACCGACCTGCACCTCAGCGACGAACAGTACGCACGCATCAAGCTCATTCACGAGGAATCCAGCCCACGGTTACTCGCCCTCGCCGCCCAGGTCGCCCGAATGCGGAACGAATACGCCGATTTCGAGCGCCAACGGACCACGGTCGGTCAGATCGATTTCCTCGAATTCGCCCGCTTCGTCGAGCACCGACGCACCGTTGACCGCGAATGCCTCAACTCCACCCGGCGCCTCGTGGCGGAGACTTCGCGAGTCATGACCGCCCAGCAGCGACAGCGCTATCTCGCCCTGCTGGGGCCCGTGTTGAGTACCGAGAGCCGCGCGATGCCGAATTGAACCGCGACCGGGAGCACCCGTGAACTCCGACCCCGCCTGCGATCTCGCATGTCTGCGGGCCTTGCAGGCCGGCCACGACGGGGCCCTTGATCAGTTGATTGTCCGCTGGCAGCGGCCGTTGTTCTCCTTTGCCTGGCGCTACGTGCAGAATCGCGCGGATGCAAACGAGCTTGTCGCCGAGACCTTTGTTCGTCTGCACCAACAACGCGGACGCCTGCGCCCCGACACCAATCTGTCCGCCTGGCTCTTCACGACGCTCACGAACCTGTGTCACAACCACCATCGCTGGCGCCGCCGCCATCCCACGATCAGCCTGGATGCCACGTCAGAGGAAACCGGCTCCACTGCCGGGCCCCGCTTGCCGGCCAGCGACGAACCCCTGCCAGATGCGATGCTGGAGCGCGCGGAGGCCTGCACCGCCGTGAGGGCGGCGATCGACCGGCTGCCGCACGAACTGAAGACCACGATCCTGCTCCATCACTACGACCACCTTTCCTATCGCGAAATCGGTGCCATCACCGGCTGCTCGGAACGAGGTGTCGAAACACGCTTGTACCGCGCCCGCCAACGTCTGCGCCGGGAACTGGCCGGCTTCCTCCAGGAAACCGTCTCCGTCTGAACCGCCCGTCCGAGGCTTGCGGAGCGGGGCTGCGGCGCGCCGCGTCGGGCGGCCGTCACCCCACCCACGAAATGGCCTGGATCTTGCGTGCCAGCGCCACGTCCCGGCTGGTGACCCTGCCCCCGGCCGAATGGGTGTTCAGCCGAATCGCGACCTGCCGATAGGTGTTCGTCCATTCCGGATGGTGATCGAGCGCTTCGGCCTCGAATGCCACCCGCGTCATGAACGAAAACGCCTCGCGGAAACTGCCAAAGGCAAAAGTCTTCACCAAGGCATCCGCCTCGAGGCGCCAGCCCGGCAATTCGACGAGAGCCTGCGCAATTTCAGCCGGCGGCAGCGGTGTCTCCATACCGGACCATGGATCGGTCATTGCCCTTGTCAAACGGGGTCCCGGCTTCATAAAGAGCCCCCATCCACGGATGCAGAAGCCCGGCCCCAACGTCCCCAACCACGTCGCCATTATCATGGACGGCAACGGCCGCTGGGCGCGGCAGCGGGGGTTGCCCCGCATCGAGGGCCATCGACGCGGCGTGGAAACGGCCCGGGCGATCATCGATGCCAGCCGCGAGGTGGGCATCCGGTATCTGACCCTGTATGCGTTTTCGGCCGAGAACTGGCAGCGGCCTCCGGATGAAGTGTCGGCCCTGATGGGGCTCCTGGAACATTTTCTCCGGCGGGAGACCAAGGTGCTGGTCAGGAACCGGATTCGGCTGCACACCATCGGGCGAATCGCCGAGCTGCCCGCCGCGCCGCGCCGGGCATTGCAGCACGCCGTGGCGATCACCCGCGGATTCGACGAGTGGAATCTCGTCCTGGCGCTCAATTACGGCGCGCGCACCGAAGTGGCCGACGCGGCCCGGGCGTATGCGTCCGCGGCTCTGGCCGGTCGCGAGACCCTGGACAACGCATCCTGGGCCGCGTTCAGCCGGTACTTGTACACCGCTGATCTGCCCGACCCCGACCTGCTCATCCGCACGTCCGGCGAGACCCGGCTGAGCAATTTCCTGCTGATGCAGTGCGCCTACTCGGAGATGCTCTTCTCCCCGGTGCTCTGGCCGGACTTTTCCAAGGCCGAGCTGGTGGCGGCGGTGGAGAACTACGCACAACGCGAGCGCCGTTTTGGGCTCACCGGCGAGCAACTCAGGAGCGGGACGCCGCCGGCGAACGCCCCCGCCGAAGCCTGAGGCGGATTCGTCCACCGAGGTCGCCTCGTCGAATGCAAATGCCCGCCGGCAAATCTCCCCTCCACCCGTGCTGAAACGAACCGTCAGTACCGTCATCCTTTGGGGCCTCGTCGCGGCCTGCCTGGTCTATGGCGGAGTCCCCGGCGCGGTGTTGCTCGTCACCGCCGCCAGCGTGCTCACGCTCCATGAATTCTATACCATGGTCGCGCGCATGGGACATCGGCCGTTCCGCCGTCTGGGCCTGGTCTTTGGCGCCGCCATCACGGTTGCGCCCTGGTGTTTTGCGCCTCATGTGAGCGCCGCCGAGTTGCTGGCCCTGGGGTCCATCGCGTTCTCCGTGCGGATCCTCGGCGAACGGGCGCCCGATACTCGCATCGAGAGCCTGGCCTGGACCGTCTTCGGGCTCATCTACGTCCCGTTCATGCTGCAGTTCCTCGTCCGCATCGTGCTTCTCCCCGGCCCGAGCGTTCACACGGGTCTCGTGCTGGTCCTCTGGCTGACGGCGGTCACCAAGTTCTGTGACACAGGCGCCCTGCTCGTCGGGCTCGCCGTCGGCCGGCACCGTCTGGCTCCCGAAATCAGTCCGAAAAAGACCTGGGAGGGCGCGGTGGGTGGCCTGCTGGCCTCCGTTGGAATCGGGGTGGCGCTGGCCTGGCTGTTGCGCGCCTATCTGCCGGCGAGTTTCACGCTCCTGCTCGCCATCCTCCTGGCGGTTCCCGTGGCCGCGCTGGCCATTGTCTCGGACCTGGTCGAATCCATCGTCAAACGGCGGGCCAATATCAAGGATGCGGGCGGCACCATTCCGGGCATCGGGGGCGTCTTCGATCTGACCGACAGCCTTCTCCTGACGGCGCCCTTGGGGTGGGCGGTTTTTCACCTGCTCTGACGGTCGTCCGGGGTCTTGTTTCGCCGGCACCCGCATCTGGATTCCATGGCCTCGTCCTCCGGCAAAAAACGCCTCGTCCTGTTGGGTGCCACCGGCTCAGTCGGCGAGAATGCCCTGCGGGTGATCGAGGCTCATCGTGATCGACTGGAACTCGTGGGGATCGCGTCGCGCGCCAATCACCGCCGTCTCGCCGAGATCGCCCGGCGCTTCGCGGTGCGCGAGGTGGCGCTGTTTGACAACGCCGCCCTGGCGGCTGCCAAGACCGACCCGACGGCGTTCCCCCCGGGCACGCGGCTGACGGGCGGGCTCGAGGGGCTGGTCGAACTCGCCCGACTGCCCGCCGCCGATCTGGTGCTGATTGCGGTCGTGGGGACCACGGGGCTGCGGCCGGCCCTGGCGGCACTCGCCGCCGGCAAACACCTGGCTCTCGCCTCCAAGGAAATCCTCGTGCTCGCCGGCAAGTTTGTGATGGCCGCCGCGCGCGACGCCGGGGTGCGCCTGCTGCCGGTCGACAGCGAACACAATGCCGTCTTCCAATGCCTCGAGGGACGCCCGGCCGAGGCCGTGCGCCGTGTCGTGCTTACGGCGTCGGGAGGCGCCCTGCGCGACCTGCCCGACTCGGCACTGGCCGACGTGACGCCCGCCGACGCCCTGAAACATCCCAACTGGGCCATGGGACCCAAGATCACCGTCGACTCTGCTACCCTGGCCAACAAGGGCCTGGAATTGATGGAGGCCCAGTGGCTCTTCGGCCTGCGCCCCGACCAATGCCAGGCCATCCTGCATCCGCAAAGCATCGTGCACTGCCTGGTGGAGCTGGTCGACGGATCCCTGCTGGCCCAGTTGGCTCCTCCGTCGATGACCTTTCCGATCCAGCACGCCCTGCTTTACCCCGAGCGCCTCGCCGGCATCGAGGAGACGCTGGATCTGACCGCCCTGTTGAAACTGGATTTCCGGCCGGTCAATGACGCCCGGTATCCCTGCCTGCGCCTGGCCCGCGAGGCCATGAGCGCAGGGGGCGTGGCTCCAGCCGTTTACAACGCCGCCAACGAAGTCGCCGTATCGGGCTTCCTGGCCAGCCAACTGCCGTTTCTTGCCATTCCCGAGGTCATCAGCGAAAGTCTACAGACCATTGCCAACTTTGAACCAACCGATCTTGACGCTGTCCTCGAAGTGGATGCCGCTGCCCGGCGTGCGGCCCACGCCGCACTGACCCGACTGCGTCGGTGAATCGATTCCTCTCGTGTCCCTCGATCAGCTCCAGTCCATCTTCTCGCTCACCAATATCTGGTCGATATTCCTGATCGTCCTGTTCTTCGGCGGTTCAATTCTCGTCCATGAGCTCGGCCATATGCTCGCCGCGCGTCGGCGGGGCATGCATGTCGAGCGGTTCTCGATTGGCTTTGGCCCGAAGATCTTTTCGTGGCGCGGGCGGGATGGCGTGGAATACCGGGTGAGCTGGCTGCCCTTCGGCGGCTACGTGTTGATCCCCCAACTCGCGGATCTCGGTATGATCGAGGGCGAGAGCAACGCCGACCTCTCGAAACTCCCGCCGGTCAGCTATGCCTCGAAGATGCTCGTGGCGGTGGCCGGGGCCGTCTGCAACATCCTCTTCGCCTTCTTTCTGGCATGCCTGATCTGGATCTTTGGCCAGCCAACCATCGCCGAGAACAACACCACCCAGATCGGCGCGGTCATGTCGACCATCACCCTGCCGGACGGATCGACGGTCGCCAGCCCGGCCTCCGTCGCCGGCCTGAAACCCGGCGATATCATCCGCGACGTCGACGGCCAGTCCGTCGACAACTGGCCCGACCTGCAGGAAACGCTCGCCGCGAGTTCGCGGCACACCGCATCCGGCCGGCCGGAAGCCGTATTCACGATTGACCGCCAAGGGCGGACCCTGCACCTCACCGTCTACCCGCGCGCCACGAAAGAAGACAGCCGGCGCATCGTGGGCATTCTTCCGGCCCAGGATCTTGTGATCGGCGCCGTCAAACCCGGCTTCCTGGGCGACAAGATCGGCTTGAGGCCCGGGGATCAGATTGTCGCCTATGACCGCATTCCGCTGCTGTCGCAGCAGTCGTTTGCCGACTACCTCGACCGTCATCGAGCCGACCACGTCCAATTGGAGGTGGCACGCGGAAATCAGCACCTGACCTTGGTGATCCCGCCGCGCCCGGGCCGCAAGAACCTCGCCGACTTCGGCATCCAGCGTCTCCCCCGTTACCTCGTCATCCACCCGGATCCCGTCAGTCAGATCGAAGACCAGGTGGTCATGACGTTCCGTGTGCTCGCCGGCCTGCTCAATCCGCACTCCGACGTTAAGGTTTCCCAGTTGATGGGCCCTGTGGGCATAGCGAGCATCTTCCGGACGGCGGCGCAAAGCGACATCCGCCTCGTCTTCTGGTTCACGGTCCTGATCAACGTCCAGCTCGCCATCTTCAATCTCCTTCCGATTCCCGTATTGGACGGCGGTCACATGCTGTTTGCGACCATCGGGCAATTGCGCGGCCGTGCCCTGCCGGCCGAGATCATCATGACCGCTCAGAGTGTCTTTTTCGTCCTGATTATCTCGTTGTTCTTCTACGTCACGTACAATGACGTGCGCCGCATCCATCAGGATGCCCAGGCGAGTGCGGCCCCGCCGCCAGCCGCGAAATCCGAACCTGCGCCCGCCGGACCCTGACGGCCGGCGTGACGACCGCCGCGGACTTCCATGGCCTATTGTGCATCGCGCCGGCGCACCATCCGCCGTTCCACCGTCGAGGTAAGGGTCGGCGCGGTCGGCGTCGGCGGCAGTAATCCGATCCGGCTCCAGTCGATGACCACCGCCGACACGCAGGATGTCGACGCGACCGTGCGCGAGTGCATCGCCCTGGCCGAGGCGGGCTGCGAGATCGTGCGCGTCACCGCGCCCAACGTGGCGGCGGCCGAGTGCCTGCGGCCCATCCGCGAGCGCTTCAGTGCGGCCGGATTCGCCGCGGTGCCCCTGGTGGCCGACATCCATTTCCTCCCTTCCGCGGCGATGGTGGCGGTCGAGCACGTCGAAAAAGTCAGGGTCAATCCCGGCAACTACGCCGACAAAAAGAAATTCGCCGTCCGCGAGTACTCCGATCTCGATTACGATCGCGAGCTGCAGCGGCTGCACGAAGCCTTCGCCCCCCTGGTGCGGCGCTGCCGTGAGCTCGGCCGGGCCCTGCGCATCGGAACCAATCACGGCTCGCTCTCGGACCGCATCATGAACCGCTACGGCGACACGCCGTTGGGCATGGTGGAGAGCGCCCTGGAATTCGTCCGCATCGCCGAGGCGGAGGGCTTTCACGACCTCATCCTGTCGATGAAGGCGAGCAACCCCAAGGTGATGATCCAGGCGTACCGTCTGTTGGTGGAGCGCATGGACGGCCGGCACCGCCCCTATCCCCTGCACCTGGGGGTTACCGAGGCGGGCGACGGCGAGGACGGTCGCATCAAAGGCGCGATCGGCATCGGTGCCCTTTTGCTCGACGGGCTGGGGGATACGATCCGAGTGTCGCTAACCGAGGATTCGGTCTACGAAGTGCCGGTGGCCCGGGCCATCGCCGACAAGGCCATGAGTCTATGGCCGGCCGCCGAACCGGGCGGAGACCGTCCCGAGACTACGCCGGAGGATTCCGATCCCGTGGATCCTTTTCATTTCAGCCGCCGAGTTACGGCGACGCTGCCGCTCTCGGACCGCATCATGAAACGCTACGGCGACACTCCGTTGGGCATGGTGGAGAGCGCCCTGGAATTAGTCCGCATCGCCGAGGCGGAGGGCTTTCACGACCTCATCCTGTCGATGAAGGCGAGCAACCCCAAGGTGATGATCCA
>JBJKRV010000675.1:0-7627 GCA_046704465.1 Opitutaceae bacterium
CCACGAGGTAGCGCAGCAGTTTCTCGTAGGTCGTCCGCGCCGCCGGGCTGGTGAAGAAATCGTCGGGCTTCGCGCAGGGTCCGCCGTTGGCCGCATTGTAGGGATTGTCCCGCCAGAAATTATTCGAACCGCCCCAATTCTTGTTGGCGGTCTGGAACATCCCATGGTGTTCGAGACAGAAAAGCAGGTAGATGCCGTCGCGATCCGCGAGACGGAAGATGTGGTCCAGCTCCCATGCGCTCTTGAGGTCATAGTGGTCGAGGGTGCCGGGCTGCAGTTCGATTCCCGCCCACCAGGGGCTCATCCACAGGCGCGCGAAGTTCTCGCCCGCCGCATGCATCGCCCCAAACCACCGGTCGTAATCGTACGTGCCTCCGCGCTCCGCCCAGCAGACGTTCTCGCCCACCAGGCGCAGCGGCGCCCCATCGACCTCGAAATCCCGCCGGTCGGGCGCGACCTTGACCCAGCCGGACGCCGTCCCCGGCGCCACCGGGGCAACCTCGAACGTTGCGGTGACCGGCGGCGACGCCGGCGCGTCACCGCGCTGCACGCGCAGTGAGAGCTCGAAGCGTCCCGCCTCCGCGGGTGTGAACCGGAGGCGCCAGCCCGGAATGCCGACGGGTGTCAGCACCTCGCCCGCATCGGTGCGCTTCCGATTGAAATCCTGGTACCAGAACGCCGGCACCGTCATCCGCTGGCCCGAGGGCGACGTGAACGTGGCGTCGAGACGGATCTGGTCGGGATCAAACGGATTCGGCACGGCCGGCACGCCGTCGATGCGGAACTCGGCCATACTCCAGGCGCGGGCCTGGCCCAGCAGGGTAATTTGCGGCGCCTGCGCCGGCAGGCGGACCGCTCCGGCCAGCAACAGGGGCGCCAGCAAGCGAACGCGGGGGTTGAGGAAGAACGACATCGCAGGCATCAGTCTAGCGCCATGGCGGTCGCTGCATAAAGGCCGAAGATTGGAGATCCGGCGGCTCCGGATGGAGGCCATTGGCGCCGACGGCGAACGAAGTCCGGTCCAACCCTGGATCCGCCTTCCCGGCGCGAATGCACCCCACCCGGATCAGCCGCCGGCGTCGCCCGGCGGCCCCCAGGTCCAGTACAAGGCCAGGTACCAGAGCGTGTGGCGCTCCCCCGCGATACTGCGACCCGCGCTAAACAGCAGGCTGAAGTCCTCGTTGAAATTGTAGTATCCGCCAAAGTTGAGCGCGGTGAAGCCCCGCCCGCCCACGGTGTCGGGCCCCTGGGAGAACACTTCGCCGCCCAGCGTCAGGCGCGAACTCAGGTCGCGCTGCACCAGCCAGCCGCCGAACGGGTAATTGCGCTGGCCCGCCGCGGAGTTGAGGACCACGCCGCCGCCCCAGTAGCTCGTCCACGGCCCCCAGCTCTTCTGCATCCACACGGGCAGGCGGAACCAGACGCGGCCGTTGCCCAGACCGCGGCGCGCGCTGCCCGTCGGCAGCTCGATCATCGGGAAGATGCCGACCTGCGGGGTGGTCGCGCCCTCGTGGATGAAACGGTATTTGACGCCCAGTTCGATGTCCCCCAGCCCCGAGGTGGTGGTTCCTCCCGCGGACGTGTCATTGGCCAGCGGTACCACCAGGTGGATCTGCGTATCCGGCAGCGCACCGTAATTGAACTCTGTCGCCGGTCCGGCCACCGAGTTGTCGCCAGCGGTCCGGTCGCCCGACGCAAAAATGTAAGCCTCCCAGTGATGCAGGTCGACCGGCACCGGATCGTCGGTGAGGAACGGCGGCCCCGCGTGCAGAATCGGCAGGAGTGCGAGGCCGAGAATCGGCAGGATGACTGATCGTGACGACGGGACGCGGTGCACGGCGAGGCTGTCACCGTGCGCACCCGCCGCCAAATCGCAACCTGCCGTGGCACTATGTTGTTACGCTGCCAGATTGAGGATCCGATCGGATCCTCAATCTGGCAGTCCGCTCCGCGACCGGTTTCACTGTCATCGCTCATCGGTCGCCCGTTGAATCGGGCGGAGACCCGGACCGGAAAGTTCACAGGCGTCTCCGGACGGAGCCAAACTGCCGCCCATCCTTGCCATGGCCGGCCGATGACTGCAGCTTCGGCGGCGCCACCCAACCCCTTTCATCGCCTCCGTCTCCCGCCATGACTCCCGAAACCTGGACCGCCGTCGACCGCTACGTCACCGATCTCCTCCAACCGGCCGATCCGATCCTCGACGCCGCCCTGAGGGCGAGCGAAGCCGCCGCGCTGCCGTCCATCCAGATCACCCCGAGCCAGGGCCAGCTGCTGCACCTGCTGGCCCGCATGCAGCAGGCACGAGCCGTTCTCGAAATCGGCACCCTCGGCGGCTACAGCACCATCTGGCTCGCCCGGGCCCTGCCCGCCGGAGGGCGGCTGGTGACGCTCGAGCTGGACCCGAAGCACGCGGAGGTGGCCCGCGCCAACCTCGCCCGGGCCGGGTTGAATGACGTCGTCGAGCTTCGCCTCGGTGACGCCCGGGAATCGCTCGCCCGACTCGTGGCCGAGGGTCGCGGACCGTTCGATCTGATCTTCATCGACGCCGACAAGGCGAGCATGGCGGAATATTTCCAGCGATCGCTCCAGCACTCCCGCCGCGGCACGCTCATCATCGCCGACAACGTCGTCCGCAAGGGCGCGGTGGCCGACGCCGCGAGCGACGATCCGGCGGTACAGGGCGTGCGCCGGTTCCTCGAGATCCTCGCCGCCGAGCCGCGCGTCACCGCCACGGTGGTCCAGACAGTCGGGAGCAAGGGCTACGACGGCATGGCGCTGGCGATCGTCGGCCAGGACTCCTAGCGCCGCGGTCCCATGCCGCCCGGACCGGCGGCCGTCCAGACGCGACCCGACGTTCACGCGGATCGGCGCCGACCACCACCTCCCGGCTGAGAACTGGCCTCGGCCGGGGAGACCCGCCTGAATCGGCCGAACCCCGGCCCCATGCGCATCGTCGCCATCCGCGAGCGGACCGTCCCCATCGCGTCTCCGATCGCCAATGCCTACATCGATTTCTCGCGGATGACCTGTTCGGTCGTTGCGGTCATCACCGACGTGGTCCGCGACGGCCATCCGGTCATCGGCTACGGCTTCAATTCCAACGGCCGTTACGGGCAGGGCGCGCTCATGCGTGAGCGGTTTATCCCGCGGCTCCTCGAGGCCGATCCGATGACGCTGGTCGACGAGGCGCGGGCCGTCACCAACCTCATCGGCAACGGCGTGGCGACCCTGGTCATTGCGCGCTGGGACCGGGCGCTCGACGTGGACCGGATGCGCGCGGTGCTGGACGGCGCGGCAGCGGCGCCCGCCGGAAGCGACCGGGAGGTTGCCATGCCGGCAGCCCGTTGATTCAGTCGTCTCGCGCCCGATGCCCCGCCGTTTCGTCAGCCCAATGATTCTCGCCCTCGTCCTGACCGGGGCGCGGGGAACGGCCGCCAACCGCCCCAATGGCGACGGTCCGACCGCCGCCGACCTGCAGACGTGGCGCGCCCAAATCGAAACGGAATTGCGGGGCGACATCCTGCCCTTCTGGCTCGAACACACCCGCGACCGCAAGCGGGGCGGGTTCTTCGGCCAGATCGACAACAACCTGACGGTGCACCCGGATGCGCCGCGGGGTGCGCTCCTGACGACGCGGGTGCTCTGGACGTTCTCCGCCGCCTACCGACGCTATCACGATCCCGCGTACCTCGCCATGGCCCGCTGGGCCTATGCCGACCTGCTCGATCGTTTCTGGGACGCAAAGGATGGCGGCTTATATTGGACGGTCACCGCCAACGGCAAGCCGCTCAATACGCGGAAGGAACTCTACGTGCAGGCCTTCGGCATCTACGCGCTGAGCGAATTCCATCGCGCCACCAACGACCGCGCAGCCCTCGGTCGGGCCATCGACCTTTATCACGCCATCGAGGCCCATTGCCACGACCACGTGCACCTCGGCTACTACGAGGAGTTCACGCGAAACTGGACGCTGGTGACCGATATGAAGAAGAGCCTCCTGGGTTCGACGGCGCTCAAATCGCAAAACGTGCACCTCCACCTCATGGAGGCCTACACCGCCTTGTTGCAGGTTTGGCCCGATCCCGGCCTGCACAAGAATCTCCGCGAAATCGTCGATGTGATGCTCGACCGGATTCTCGATCCGTCGAACCACCACCTGCGCCTGTTCCTCGACGCCGACTGGAAGCCGCGCTCGACTACCATCTCCTTCGGCCACGACATCGAGGCGAGCCGGCTGCTGCCCGAGGCCGCGGCCGCTCTGGGCGACCCGTCGCTGGAGGCGCGCTGCCGGACCATCTCCCTGCAGATGGCCAAAGCCACACTCGACGAAGGTGTCGACACCGACGGCGGCCTGCTCTCCGAGGCCGGGCCCAACGGACTCACGAATACCAACAAGGAGTGGTGGCAGCAGGCCGAGGCGCTGACCGGATTCTTCCACGCCTACCAACACTCGGGCGACCCGCGCTATCTCCAGGCCTCACGGATCTGCTGGGCCTTCATCGAGGCGCACTTCGTCGATCACAAATACGGGGGATGGTATCGTCTGCTCGCGCGGAACGACACCGTGCTGTCGCGCGACAAGGCCAGCCTGTGGAAATGCCCCTATCACAACAGCCGCGCCTGCCTCGAGATGCTCGCGTGGCTGGGGCAAGACGCGAAGCCCGGTTCGCAGGTGCTTGGCCGGGGAATCTGCGAGCGGAGCGGGCGCAGCAAGCTGCGCTCCTACGCTCATGACATTCGGAGGCTCATTCCCGTAGGGGTGTGCCTTGGCACGCCCCCCGAATCCCCCGCCGAAACCTTCGCTCCGGGCGCCGACGAGCGGCGTCCCGTTGAGCAATCCGATCTTCATTCCCGTCGAGGTGCGCCTTGCTTGCCGCGGCGAAGCGCGTGCGCGAAGACCGGGCGCGCCCTCCGAGTCGTTCACCGTCACCTGCCCTGTGGGCGCAGCAAGCTGCGCCGCTACGCTCATGGCATTCGCAACCGACGCGCAGAGGGATGCGCCGCCCGCGGACAAGAGTATCCGCCCGAATCCAACTCAAAGGTCCAAAACCTCGATGCCATACGGCGGCACGCGGACCTTCCGTTCGTCTCGGCCGTCGCCCAGCGTCACGATCGTGTCCTGCGCGGCGCCCGCGTTGTTGATCACCACCAGCTTCCGGTGCTTGGGAAACCAGGCGCAGTCGGTGAGCAGGTTCGTGGTATTCCAGACGGTCCATTTCTTCTCCTTGCCGGCGGCCCAGAAGAGGGCCCGGTGCAGGAGGCGGGTGTTCTCGTAGCCAAACCGGAAGCCCGAGAAATACACGCTGCGGCCGTCGCCGAATTCATGGGTCGCGAGGCAGGGAGATCCGTCGCGCTCGGCGAGGACGGCTGTCTCCGCGGACATAACGTAAAGGCCGGTGACGTCGCGTCCAAAATCCGGGGCCGTGGCGAGGTCGGCGGTGATGAAATGCGGCGCCACCGGGCCGCCGGGTCCGGCGTAGCGGTAGCGTCCGTTGGCGATGCGGTCGCCGCGGTCGCGATCAAGCCCGAGCACGGGGGCGAGCAGGAAGCATCGGCCCGGGGCAGACAGCGCCGAGGGTTCGGCCACGCCGACGAGGCCCCCGCCCTTCCCCACCCAGCGTGTGAGCAACGAGGTCACCTTCGGGTCGGTCCAGTAGTGCCCTCCGCTCCAGGCGCTGCCCTCGCGGCCGCAGTTGATGATCACCTTCACGTCCTCCGGCACCCCGTCGCGGATCAGATCGTCGAAGCTCAGGAACTCCACCTCGATCGGCAACCCGGCCAGTGACTCGATCAGCTCGTTGAGTTCGACGCCGCGAGTGAAATGCCCCGAGCAGATCCAGGCGCGCAAGTTGCCCCAGGCAGTCAGCACGGCGACCTTGAACGGCGCCACGCGCGGACCGTCGCCGTCATGAAACGACTTCAGCAGACGGAACTCCCCGGCGAGCTGCTCGACGTAGGCGACAAAATCCGGGTACGGCTCGACGAGTGACAGGTAACCGCCAAGGCCGATGCGGTCGATTGGTGCGCGGATCAAACCGCGGCGCGCATCGATCCAGAACCGCTTGGCGTCGAGGGTGGGATTGCCGCCTTCCTTGAAGGTCGGTTCGCCCTTGAGGCCGGTCGGGAAAAGGTAGGGATGCAGGCGCAGTTCGTGGGTCTTCACGCCGCGGGCGTGGGCGCACAGTCGCACCTCGAAGGCGTTGAACACGCACTTGATCAGCCCGTCGAAACCGAACTCGGCGAAGCGCGGACTGTTGGGTTCCACTCCGATCCAATGGTCGTCGTAGAACACATAGGCCTGCTTGCCGTGCCGGTGCACGAGCTCCACGCACTGCCGCCCGAAGCCGATCACGAAGTCGTGGATGAACTCCATGTAATCGCGGTACCGCCGAGACGGGGCGTTGTGGGTCGAATTGTACAGGCCGCCGTTGACGAAATCCTCGGAGGTGAGCTCATAGCCGTGTTTCTCGGCGAACCGCGTCAGCGCCAGCGGGCTCACGGTCATGGCGTAATCGCCCCAGTCGGAATAGACGTGACGCAGGTTGGGATCGTCGCCCCAGAACCAGGTGAAATTGTAGAACATCGACGTGAAACGGACCACCGTCGTGTCAGGGTGGTCGCGCAGCCACTGCTCGAGATAGGCCAGCAACACCGCCTGGGTCTCCGGATGCATCGGATCGACCGCCGCGAGGTGTTCGCGATCCCCCCAGTTGTTCGTGAGGTGATTGTACATCGAGATCTCCTCCCAGATCCGGTAGGTGAGGAAATTGACCGTGTACTGGTGACCCGGCGTGGCGCCGCGGATGGTGACGACGCCTTTCTTCGGGTGGACCTCCCAGGACGTCTTCGGCACCTCGGTCGCGGCCGTGCGGTCGAACACCTGCCACCAGCGCTTGGGGTCGTCCCCGGTGTTCACGACGAACTGCTCGCGAAAGAAGCCCTTCAGCAACTCAATCTCGACCGTGCTCTTCCCGGCCACGACCGGAAAGCTCATGAGGAAGTTCTGCTGCAGCTTGTCGGGGTGCGCCTTCGCCCAGGCGTTGACCGATCGGACAAGGCAGAGGGTCGAATAGATCTGGTAGCCGGCCTGCGTGATGGCGGGCGAGAGCTGCGTGCCGTCGCTGTCGCGGATGGTGTCGGCGCCCCACTGGCGCGCCAGCCGGAGCGTGAGCTCTTCATGGCCGGCCTCGCCGGGCAGGGTGAAGCCGCCCTTGGTCAGATCAGGAGTGCTCATGAGAGGTGTCGGTTGGCCGCTGGTTGGCCCGATGCACACTCATACGCCCGCGCGCCGCAACGTGCAAAAGAGTCTTACAGTCCATTTGGCGCGCCGACGGGCGGCGGCCGTGCACGTTGCAGGGCTGGCGCCGGCGCCCACGCCACACTACTGGCCCACCGCCGGCGACACCCGATACATCCCCGCGCCGTGGCAGGGAATTTCCGGCGCGAAACTGCCATGAAACTGCCCCATATCCTCGTGGCGCCAGAGGTCCCGGATCCCGCACCGGCCGTGGAAGCCGAGGTCCGACAGCAGCACCGGCACGACTGCACCCTTCGGCCCGTCTGCCTCCCCGGAGCTGTCGCGTGTATTGAACAGGGCGAGGTATTTGTCGGCGCTCCCCGGCAC
>JBJKRV010000676.1:0-3452 GCA_046704465.1 Opitutaceae bacterium
CCGCCGGCCGGGCGTGAACGCCGCGACCCTGGCCGCCGCCCTGCTGGTCATGGCCCCGGCGGTCCGGACCGTGCGCGCCGCGGAGGCGTCGATCGTCCGGCCCGAGCTCCAGCTCAAAGCCGACGCGCTCTCCCCCGGATGGCGATCCCTGTTTGCGGGCCTGCGCCGCCGGACCACGGTCGAGGCGCCGTTCAAGGAGGAACGCTGGTTTCCTTTCCGGCGGAAGCCCGTGGTGTTGAGCGGAGTCGTGCGCATCGACGCCGCGCGCGGCCTCAGCCTCCACTACGAAAAGCCCGAGGCGCGGACCGTGATCATCGACGATCACGGAATGGTCATCCGCGAACACGGCCACGACTCCGCGCCGCCCCCGGATCCGCGCGCGCAGCTGGCGGACGCCGCGCTGCTCCATGTGCTGCGCTTCAACCTGCCGGCCCTGGCCCGCGACTTCGAGCTCTACGGCCGCCTCGACGGGGCGGACTGGACGCTGGAACTCGTGCCGCGGAACTGGGAGATCCGGCACACCTTGGGCACGATCACGGTCCGGGGCGAGGCGGACCTCGTCCGCCGCATCCACCTGCGCCGGTCCGCCACCGAACGGGTCGACATCCTCGTCGGCACCCCGCGGCCGGAAGCTCCGTTCACCGCCGCGGAGCTGCGCCGCTACTTTCGCTGAACCATGGCCGATCGCCGCAAGGTCCTTGCCGCGGCAACCCTGGTCGCGTTGGTCCTGGCCGGGGCGGGATGGCTCTCGCACCTCGACTTCCGGACCCGGATCTCGACCAACGTGCTCGACCTGATCCCGGCCGGCGAACGGACGCCCGAACTGACCCTGGTGCGGGCCCTGGCCGATCATGCGGAGGCGCGCGTGATGCTGTTCGTGCTGCACGGGCGCGGCGGCCATCCCCCGTCGCCCGCCGCGACCAAACGCTTCGTGGCGGCGCTGGCCGCGAGCCCGGCGTTTGCCGAGGCGGTTCCCGTCAACGATCCGGCCGGACGCCAGGCACTGGCCCGCGAACTCTACGACCGGCGTTTCGACCTGCTTTTTCCCCTCTGGCTGAGCGGTCAGGAGCAGGCCTATCGGACGACGGGCGGTGCTCCGTCCGCCTTTTCGGCGTGGCTGGCGCGGCGGGCGGCCGACCGGCTGAACGCCTTTCTCGCCACGCCGGAAGCCCTGGCTTTTCAGGACCTGGTGCCGAAGGATCCGCTGCTGCTGTTGCCCGGGGCGCTCGACCGTCTCAAAGGCGGACTGGCGCTGCTGCCCGGCGGAACCGGGGCGCCGGATACCGCCGGCCTGGTCTGGGCACGGATCGCCGCGTCCCCGTTGAGCGAGGCCGGTCAGGCGCCGGTGTTCGCCGCCATCGACCGGGCCGCCGACGCGGCCCGATCGGCCGACCCGGGGCTCACCGTGGCCTACACCGGGGTCAACCGCTTTGCGGCGGCGAGCAAGGCGCGCATCCGGCGGGAAGTCAGCTGGCTGAATGTCCTGTCGGTGGCGGCGGTCCTCGCGGTCGCGTGGATCTTCCTGCGCAACCTGCGGCGCGGCCTCCATCTGGCCCCGCCGATCCTGATGGCGGTGCTCGGCGCCTGGACGGCGGTCACCCTCGCCTTCTCGCGTGTTCACGTGCTCGTCTTCGTGGTGGGCTCGCTGCTGACGGGGGTGGCGATCGACTACAGCTTCTACATCTTCCTGCAGCCTCCGGCGGCGGCCGGGGAGGACTACTGGGCGAAGATCCGCCGCCTGCTCGAGCCGCTGCTGGCCAGCTGTTTCACCACGGTCGCGGGGTTTGCGCTCCTCGTCGTCTCGCCGCTTCCGCTCATCCGGGAGCTCGGAGTCTTCGTGGGCGCGGGCCTGCTCAGCGCGCTCGGCGCGGCGATGCTGTATTTCTCGCTGTTGCGCCGGCCCTACCTCGAGACCCGGCCGTTCCGCGGCGGGCAGGGGCTGCCGCCGGGACTGCGGCGCGGTCTGCGCCGCGGCCTCGTGGCGCTTTGGCTGGTTGCCCTGCCCGGCCTGCTGCGGCTCCATTGGAAGGACGACATCCGCGAGCTCGAGGTACCTGCGCCGGCCCTCCAGCGCCAGGACGCCGACATCCGCGCCCGCTTTGGCGAACGCCCCGGGAGCATCGTCTGGCTCACCTACGGCCGGACCCTGGCCGACGCGCGCGATTCGTGGGAGGCCTTCCACGCCTGGCAGGGGGCGCACGGCGGGTCGCAAGATGACCTCAGCCTGGCCGCGATCATCCCGACCGACGCCCAGCACCGGCAGGCGGTGGACTTCGCACGGCGGCAAACCGCCTTCCCGTCCGAATTGCGCGCCGCCCTCGAGGCCGCCGGCTACGAGAGCGCGGCCTTCGAACCGTTCTTCGACGCCTACCGTCATTTCGCCGCCTCCGCGGACCAGGCCAGCCTTGACGCCGCCCTCGCCGGCCTGCGCTCCGTGCTGACCGGACCCTCCTCGCTCCTGCTTCACATCGGTCCCGGCCTTTGCTGGCTCGTGACGGTCTCCGGGGGCGGCGTCCCGGCGGCCGGCCCGCCGGCGGAGACGCACACCGTGAGCGCGAGCCAGCTTCAATCCCTCAACGGCGTCTTCGCCCGTTACCGCCGCTCGGCCCTGCACCTGAGCCTGATCGGACTGGCCATCGTCGGGGCCGGCGTCTTCGCCACCTACGGGCTGCGGCGCGGGCCGCGCATCTTTGCGATTCCATGCGGCGCCTGCCTCGGCGTCTTTGGACTCTACGGGTGGCTCGGGTTGCCGCTGAACCTGTTTCATCTCCTCGGCGCCTTCCTCGGCGTGTGCCTGACGCACAACTACTCGATCTTCTCCGCCACCTCCGCCCACCGCCGCGAACCGCCGCCGATTTCGGTGCGCCTCTCCGCCCTGACCACGATGGCGTCGTTCGGCGTCCTGGCCCTGAGCGGAATTCCCGTGGTGCGCGCGCTGGGCGGCACCGTGGCGCTGATGGTGCTGGCGGCGCTGCTGGTGATCGAATTCGAGCACTTCCGCACCGGCCCGGCGGAGCCCCGTCCGCGGCCCGCTCCGACATGAGTCACGCGCAGCTCCAGGCCTGGCGAGACACTTTGCGGCGCGAAGGAGCCCGCGCGGCGGTCACCGATGCGTCGACCGGCGGAGTCGCCTCCTTCCGCGACCTCGAGGCCGGGGCGCAGGCGTGGCTCGAGCGCCACGCGGATGCGGCCGGCAACGTTCGGGGCCGGGCGGTGGTGTTCGCGCTGCCCAACGGCGCCGGCTGGCTCGAGGTCTTTCTCGCGTTGCTCCATGCGGGCGCCGTTTGCGTGCCGCTGGATCCCGGCGAACCGGCCGCGGCCCAGGAGGCGGCGGGGATCGCCATTCGCGCCGCATGGCGCTGGGATGGCGCCCGCCTGCTGCCGCTGCCGCCGCCGCACCGGCGATTTCGGGCCCCTTCGACCTGCCTCATCAAACTCACCTCGGGCAGCAC